>JBJHBX010000025.1:0-15816 GCA_050485725.1 Gemmatimonadales bacterium
GACGCCCGAGGATGCGGTCACCGAGATGGAGGAGGCGATCCGCCTCGGCGTGCTCGCCCTCGAGCCGACGGGAACCGGACTTCCCCCGGTGGTGCTCGGGAGTCGGCTCGCCCAGCGCATGGGGATCCTCGAGGGCGACACGGTGACCGTTGCATCGCTCGAGAACGTGGGCACGAACCCGTTCGGCTACTCGAGTCCCTTCACGATGTCGTTCGAGGTGACCGGCACCTTCAACACCGGGATGTACGAGTACGACACGAAGAACATGTACGCCCCCCTCGAGGAGGTGCAGACGATCCTGGGGCTGCGGGCGGCGGACCAGGTCTCGGGGCTGCGGGTTCGGGTCGCGGATCCCTGGGAGGCGAACCGGACAGGCTCCGCGATCCTCGATCGGCTGGGGCGTGGCTACTTCACGGACTCCTGGGTCACGCAGAACGCGCCCCTCTTCGCCGCGCTGCAGCTCGAGAAGCTGGCCATGGGGATCATCCTCTTCCTGATCGTCATCGTCGCGGCCTTCAACATCGTGAGCACGCTGGTGATGGTCGTCGTGGACCGGACGAGCGAGATCGGGATCCTCAAGTCCATGGGAATGACGGACCGCGGCGTGCTTCGCGTCTTCCTCCTCCAGGGACTCGCCATCGGCGTTCTAGGAACCCTGCTGGGCACCGGGTTCGGCCTCCTGATCTGCTGGTTCCTGGACCGGTACCAGCCGATCCAGATCCCCCCCGACGTCTACTTCATCGAGCGGCTCCCGGTGGCGGTGAACCCGATGGACGTGGGTCTCATCGTGGTCGGAAGCGTGCTGATCGCGCTGGCGGCCACGATCTATCCGGCACTCCAGGCCTCGCGCCTCCAGCCGGTGGAGGCGATCCGCCATGAGTGAGCAGGGGAAGGAGGCGCCTCCCCTCGAGGCGCGGGGCGTCGAGAAGTCGTTCACCCTGGGAGACGGCCGTCCGCTTCACATCCTGCGGGGCGTCGAGCTCGTGGTGGGGCACGGCGAGGCGGTGGCCATCGTCGGGCAGAGCGGGTCCGGAAAGTCCACCCTGCTCCACATTCTCGGCGGCCTGGACCGCCCGTCGGCGGGGGAGATCCTCCTGTCGGGAGAGAGGGTCTCGGGCCAGGGGAGCGAGGCGCTGGCCCGGATCCGGAACCGCCGGGTCGGATTCGTCTTCCAGTTCCATCATCTTCTGCGGGAATTCACCGCCGAGGAGAACGCGGCGATGCCGGCCCTCGTCGCCGGTGTCCCCGAGGCGGAGGCGCGGCGGCGGGCCCGGGAGCTCCTGGACGCCGTGGGGCTCGCGGACCGGCTCGAGAACCGACCCTGGCAGCTCTCCGGGGGGGAGCAGCAAAGGGTGGCCGTGGCGCGCGCCCTCGTGAACGCTCCGCCCCTCCTGCTCGCCGACGAGCCGTCGGGGAACCTGGACCCGAAGACGTCGGAGGGCCTCCACGATCTCCTCTTCCGCATCCGGGCCGAGCGGGGACTTTCGCTGGTCCTGGTGACCCACAACCGGGAGCTGGCCTCGAGGGGGGACCGGATCCTTGCCCTCCGCGACGGGGTTCTGACCGGAGAGAGCCCCCCGACCACGGCCCCGGCCCCGGCGGCCACGGGGCCGGAATCCGGAGCGCACGATGCCATGTGACCACTGTGGAGCCGACGAGGCAGTGATCCACCTTACGCAGGTGGAAAACGACGAGACCCGGACGCTGCATCTCTGCGCCGAGTGCGCCGAGGCGAAGGGCGTCCAGGGCCCGTCGGTGCCCGAGAACTTTCTCCTGGCGGGGGTGCTCGCGCAGCTGGGACAGGAGACGGCCGGGCGGGATTCACCCGGGAGCGACCCCCGGGGCGCCGGCCGGGGGCAGCCCGAGGCCTGCGCCTTCTGCGGTCTCACCCTCGCCGACTTCAAGGAATCCGGGCGACTGGGATGCCCGCACTGCTGGTCCACCTTCGAGTCCCAGCTTCGCGGCCTCCTGGACCGGGTCCAGGGGGCGTCGCAACACGTGGGCAAGGTGTACCTGCCGCCCGACCCCTCGGTTTCGGAGCGGGAGAAGCGCCTCGAGGGCCTTCGCCGGAAGCTGGACCGGGCCGTCGAACTCGAGGACTTCGAACGCGCCGCCGAGCTGCGCGACCGGATCCGGGCACTCGGGGGAGCCTCGCCGTGAGCGCCGGGGACCCCCTCGGCGCGGACGCCGCCGGCCCGGTGCCGTCGTCGGCCGGCCTCGACTGGCTCGACGCCTCCGGCGACCACGCCTCCATCGTCCTCTCGACGCGCATCCGGCTCGCGCGGAACCTGCAGGGACACGCCTTCGGGACCCGGGCCCGCGTAAACGACCGGACCACGGTCCTGCGGAACGTCCGGGATGCGGCCGCGTCGGTGGGTCCGCTGAAGGACGCGGTGGTCCGGGAGCTGGCCGGGCTCGACCCCCGCGGCGTCCGCCTCCTGCTGGAGCGCCGGCTCATTTCAAGGGACCTGGTGGGCGAGCACGGGGGAGCGGTCCGGGGGAGGGAAGGGGTGGCGGTGGTCCTCTCTGGAGATTCGCCGGTTTCGATCATGGTGAACGAGGAGGATCACCTCCGCATCCAGGTCTTCCTCTCGGGGCTCGACCTCCAGGAGGCATGGAACCGGATCGATCTCCTCGACGAGGAGCTGGGGCAGCACCTCGCCTACGCCTTCCACCCGCAGTTCGGATTCCTGACGAGCTGCCCGACGAACGTGGGCACCGGTCTCCGTTCCTCGGTGCTCCTGCACCTTCCGGGCCTCGTGCTGACGAAGGAGATCGGCAAGGTCCTGCAGGGACTCTCACAGATGGGGCTCACCTTCCGGGGGCTCTTCGGCGAGGGGTCGGAGGTCGTGGGGAATTTCTTCCAGATCTCGAACCAGGTCACGCTGGGGAAGAGCGAGGAGGAACTCGTCGACCACCTGGATGACGTGGTTCGCCGCGTCATCGGGTACGAGGAAGAGGCCCGGAGGGTGCTTCTCAGGGACGCCGGAGCCGTGACCGAGGACAAGGTCTGGAGGGCTTACGGTTTACTTCGACACGCCCGCTCCCTATCCTTCGAGGAACTCATGAACCTGCTGAGCGGCGTGCGCCTGGGGGCAAGCCTGAAACTACTCCCTGGGCTCCGTGTATACCCCCTCAACAAGATCATGATGTTCACCCAGCCGGCGCACCTCGAGGAGGCGGCCGGTCGGGACCTGTCCCCGGCGGAGTGCGATGCCCACAGGGCGGCCTACGTCCGGAGGATCCTACTGGACGAGGGCGTGGTGGATGACGGTGGGTCCGGCGAGCGCGGATCCGGGCCGCCCTCCCCCCCCGGGAAGCCGGCCCGGTGAGGCCGGTCGCGCACCCCCCTGAGGGCACCGATGCAATACAACTTCACCGATCGCGTTCGGAAGGTGCTGGCCATGGCGCGGGACGAGGCCATTCGCCTTCAGCACGACTACGTCGGGACCGAGCACATCCTCCTGGGGTTGATCCGGGAGGGTGAAGGGGTGGCAGCCGCCGTTCTCACGAACCTGAGCGCGGACCTGGAGCAGATCCACGAGCAGATCGAGGAGAACGTGAAGCCCGGCAAGGCCACGATCGCCCTCGGTGAGCTTCCGTATACGACCCGGGCCAAGAAGGTCCTCGAGTTCGCGATGACCGAGGCGAGAGAGCTGAACCACTCGTACGTCGGAACCGAACACCTCCTGCTCGGACTGCTGCGCGAGGAGAAGGGAATCGCGGCGCAGGTGCTGAACGCCGTGGGGATCTCGCTGGAGGACGCCCGGAGCGAGACGCTCAAGGTGCTCGGAACCGATGCCGGGTCCTCGGAGCCCGCCGGTATCGGCGGCGGTCCCACCCCTCCGGGTGCGGCCAAGGGCGAGAAGAAGTCCAAGACGCCGGCGCTCGATCATTTCTGCCGGGACCTGACGGAGCTTGCCCGGCAGCAGAAGCTCGATCCCACCATCGGGCGTTCCAAGGAGATCGAGCGGGTCGTCGAGATCCTCTGCCGCCGCAAGAAGAACAACCCGGTGCTGATCGGGGAACCCGGCGTCGGGAAGACCGCCATCGTCGAAGGGCTGGCGCAGATGATCGCCCGCGGCGAGGTGACCGAGGCGCTGAAGGACCACCGTGTCCTGGCGCTCGACATGGCAGCGGTGATCGCCGGCACGAAGTACCGCGGCCAGTTCGAGGAGCGGCTCAAGGCCGTCATGAACGAGATCTCCCAGAACCAGAACGTGATCCTCTTCATCGACGAGCTCCACACGCTGGTGGGCGCCGGTGCGGCGGAGGGGGCCATCGACGCCTCGAACATGCTGAAGCCGGCGCTGGCCCGGGGTGAACTGCAGTGCATCGGGGCCTCGACGCTGAACGAGTACCGCAAGTACATCGAGAAGGATGGCGCCCTCGAGCGCCGGTTCCAGCCCGTGATCGTGGATCCGCCCGCCATCGAGGAGACCGTCGAGATCCTGAAGGGTCTGCGGGGCCACTACGAGGACCACCACCGGATCGTCATTCCCGACGAGACGCTCGAGGCCTCCGCCCGGCTTTCCGACCGGTACATCACCGACCGCTTCCTTCCGGACAAGGCCATCGACGTCATCGACGAGGCCGGCGCCCGGGCGCGGATCGCCGCGCAGGTCCCGCCGCCGGACATGGAAGAGCTCAAGGAGGAGCTCGCCGCGATCTCCGACAGGAAGGAATCCGCGATCCGTGACCAGGACTTCGAGCGGGCGGCGGAGCTCCGGGACGAGGAACGCGATGTCCAGCAGCGCATCCGCGGTCGCCAGGAGGAGTGGGAGGTCGAGCGCACGAAGAACCGTCCCTCGATCGGACCCGACGAGGTGGCGTTCATCGTTTCGCGCTGGACCGGGATTCCCGTCACCCGGCTCCGGCAGGCCGAGACGGAGCGCCTGGTCCAGATGGAGGACGAGCTCCACCGCAGGGTCGTCGGGCAGCAGGACGCGATCGAGGCCATCTCGAGGGCCATCCGGCGCAGCCGGGCCGGCCTCAAGGACCCGAAGCGTCCGATCGGCTCGTTCATCTTCTCGGGCCCCACCGGGGTCGGGAAGACGGAGCTCGCCCGTGCGCTTGCCGAGTTCCTCTTCGCGGACAGGGAGGCGCTGATCCGCGTCGACATGAGCGAGTACATGGAGAAGTTCTCCGTGTCGAGGCTCATCGGCGCCCCTCCGGGCTACGTCGGATACGAGGACTCCGGCACGCTGACGAAGGCCGTGCGCCGACGCCCGTACTCGGTCGTCCTGCTGGACGAGATCGAGAAGGCGCATCCGGACGTCTTCAACCTGCTCCTGCAGGTTCTCGACGAGGGACACCTGACGGACAACTACGGCCGGGTCATCGACTTCAAGAACACCGTGCTGATCATGACCTCGAACCTGGGGGCCCGCGACATCTCGAAGGGTGGCGGCCTCGGCTTCCACACCACGGAGCCGGGCTCCGCCTACGAGGTGATGAAGGGGAAGGTGCGCGAGGAGATCGAGCGGGCCTTCAACCCCGAGTTCCTGAACCGGGTCGACGACATCATCGTATTCCACCCGCTTTCGCGTGAGGAGATTTCCGAGATCGTGCACATCCTCCTGCGCGACGTGCAGAAGCGGCTGGACGAGGAGGAGCTGACCATCCGCCTGACCGACGCCGCGGTGGCGTTCCTGGTTGATCGCGGATACGACCAGAAGTTCGGCGCGCGGCCGCTCCGCAGGGCCATCCAGCGGTACCTCGAGGACCCGCTTTCGGAGAAGATCCTGGTCGCCGAGTTCGGAGCCGGTGCCGAGATCGAAGTCGACGTGGATGCGGAGGGGGAAGGTCTCTCCATTCGCGAAGCCTCCGCCACGAAAACCTGACGGATCCCCGACTCAAGAATGCGCGCATATTCGATGTACCGCCGTCTCCGGCGGGCAGCCCTGTGCCTGGGGCTTGCCGGCGGGGTCCTCGCCCTGGCCGGCCCGGACCTCGCTGCCCAGGACCCGGACACGCCGCTTCCGCCCGCGGCAGTGGTGGCCGACACCGCAGGCGCGGTCCTCGACTCCATCGTGGTGGTGGGGAACAGCTATCTCGAGAGTTCGGTGATCATCGGGGCCTTCGGAGTCCCCATCGGCCAGCGGATCACCTATCGGGACCTCCGGGATGGCCAGCGCCGCCTCTGGGACACGGGCCTCTTCCACGATCTGGAGGTGCTGGTGCGGGGGGGCGTCGACGGCCTTCCTGTGGTGCTCACGCTCCGCGTCGAGGAGCGGGTCCGTGTCCGGGACCTCCGCATCGAGGGACTCCGGAGCGTATCGGAGCGAGCCGTGCGTGACTCCCTCCAGGTGCGGCCGGGCGAGCCCTACTCCCCCGACCGAACCGTACGCGTGCGCCGGTTCCTCCAGACTGAACTCGCATCGAGGGGGATTCCCTTCGCGCGCGTCGAGTTCCGGGAGTTGCCCGTGGAGGGCGAGGCGGGGCTCGTGGACCTCCTGCTCGAGGTGGAGGAAGGGTCCCGGGTCGCGGTCAGCGAGGTCCGGTTCGTCGGAAACGAGGCCTTCTCGGACCGGGACCTGGCAAGGGTGCTCGAGACCCGGGCCGAGGGGTTCTTCTGGTTCCGCAGCGGCCAGTTCCAGGAATCGACGCTGGAGGAAGACCTCGCGCTCCGGCTCCCCGAGTTCTACGCCTCGAACGGCTTTCTGGACTTTGCCGTCGTGTACGATACCCTCTTCGTCGACCATTCGACGGGGAAGGGGATCCTCGAGGTGCACGTGGACGAGGGGCCCCAGTACCGGGTGGCGAGCTTCTCCATCGAGGGGAACCGACGTTTCCCGACGTCGCAGCTCGAGGGGCTCTATCGCGCCGAGGAGGGAGGACTCCTCCGCGCGCTCCGCATCACCGGGCGGGGCGCCGACGTCGACGCCTTCGACCGCCCCGCCTTCCTGGACGCCACGCGCCGCGTCCAGGAGCTCTACGCCAACCAGGGGTTCATCTACGCCGACATCGAGCCGGTCATCAATCGCCGACCGGCGGGCGAGGGGGAGGACCGACCCTCGGTGGACCTCGTCTGGGACATCGAGGAGGGGCAGCCGGCCTACATCCGGCGGATCCACATCGTGGGGAACACCTTCACCTATGACCGGGTGATCCGCCAGCAGATCAACCTGCTTCCCGGACAGGTCTATTCGCAGCAGGACATCCTGGCGAGCTACCAGCGCATCGCCGGGCTGGGCTTCTTCGAGACCCCGTTGCCCTTCCCCGACATCCGTCCGGATCCCGAAACCGGCGACGTGGACATCACCTTCGAGGTGGTGGAGCGCCAGACCGGCTCCGTGAACTTCGGCGCCTCGATGGGTGGCATCTACGGCGTGTCGGGCTTCCTCGGCTACGAGCAGCCGAACCTCTTCGGGCAGGCCAAGTCCGGGAGCCTCCGCTGGGACTTCGGGCGGTTCCAGAACAACTTCGTGCTGAGCTACACCGATCCCTCGATTCGCGAGTCCCGGATCAGCGGCACCGTCTCGGTCTTCGACTCCCGGGACCGGCTCTTCTCGTTCAGCACCGGCGAGCGCAAGCGGCGCGGATTCCTGACCCGGTTCGGCGTGCCCGTTCCGGGCGCCATGTACACCCGGCTCTTCGCCGGATACTCGCTGTCGAGGACCGAGTACCGGCTGGCCGGGGGGGTCGAGGACACGTCGCTCTTCGGCCGGCCCCCCGGCACCCAGAGCCAGCTCTCGGCCGGAATCCGTCGAAGCACGCTGAACTCGCCGATCTTCCCGTCGGCCGGCTCCGAGCAGTCGTGGACGACCGAGTTCAACGGCGGTCTCCTGGGCGGCGACGGCAACTTCACCCGGCACCTCGCCGAGGGGCAGTGGTGGATCCCGGTGGCCGAGGTCGGTGGGGGTGCCGGTTCGCGGCCCATCATCTTCGCCCTCGGGCTGTCCGCGCGCAGCGGCTGGGTGGTCGGGAATGCCGACGATTTTCCCTTCGACCGATTCTGGCTGGGTGGTGTACAGTTCGGACAGCCCCTTCGCGGCTACGACGAGACGACGATCACCCCGTTCGGGTACTTCGATCGCTCGTCCAGGGCGATCTCGGACATCGATCGCCTCGGCGAAGCCTACATGGTCCTGGGGCTTGAGTACGCGGTGCGGCTGAACGACAATATCAGCATCTCCTCGTTCTACGAGGCCGGGAACGTCTGGCAGAACGTGCGCGAGATCGACCCCACGCGAATGTTCCGTGGCGCGGGCCTGGGCGTGCAGCTCGTGACGCCGTTCGGGCCGATCGGGATCGACTACGCCTACGGCTTCGACCGGCCGGTTCCGGGATGGCAGCTCCATTTCCGGATGGGTGGAATCGGGGGCGGCTGAGGGGTCGATGGACCGAGGCTGGCGGGTCCCGGGCGCGAGGCCCGGCCGCCGAACCACTTCATTGGAGAAGCATGAACATGCGCGTTCTTTCGTTCGCCCTCGCCGGGGCCCTCCTCTTCGGCGGCGCTTCGATGGCCGAGGCCCAGACGGTTCGCGTGGGCTACATCGACTCGCAGGTGATCCTGGCCGAGGCCCCGGGCTCTCGCGAGGCCCAGCAGGAGTTCGATCGGGAGATGGACCGGTACCGCGGCGAGATGCAGCGCCTGGGCCAGGAACTGGAACAGCTCATCACCGAGTACCAGCGCCAGGAACGGAACCTGACCCCCGAGGCCCGCGAGGCGCGCCAGCTGGAGATCCAGCGGAAGGAGATGGAGTACCAGGCGCGCATGGAGGAGATCGACCAGGAGGCTGCCGTCAAGCGGCAGGAACTGGTCGAACCGATCCTCGAGCGGATGTCACGGGCCATCGACCAGATCCGCGAGGAGGGGAACTACTCCCTGATCTTCGACACCGCGGCGCGCTCGATCATCGCGGCGGACCCGGCGCTCGACCTGACCGACGAGGTGCTGCGGCGGCTCCAGCAGATGACCGGAAGCGACGGCTGACGTGCCGGCCCGCCGCCTGGGCATCGGCGTCCTTCGCCGTCGGCAGAACGGAATGAACGGGCTCCCGCTCCGCACCTGGCACGCGCGGAGCGGGAGCCCTTGCCTGCCCGACGGGGCATGACCGGCGGGTCGAGCTCCTTCCCCCTCCGCGTCCCCGTCGAAGGGGGGCTCTCCCTTTCCGTGGTCGCCCGTCACCTGGGCGTCGAGCCCCCCGAGGGCGGCGACCGCCTCGTGATCCACGGGATCTCCCCCCTCGAGGGCGCGGGCCCGCGGGACCTCGCGCTGGTTTCCGACCGGCGCTACGTGGACCGCGTGGCCGCGTCGGAGGCCGGTGGGCTCCTCGTGAAGGCGGGCCTGGAAGACGAAATCGACGACGCCCGCCCGCGGCTCGTCGTGGCGGACCCCCACGGCGCGATGCGGCGCATTCTCGAGCGACTCCACCCCGAGCGCGGATGGACCGGCGGGATCGATCCGCGCGCGGTGGTGCATCCTTCCGCCGAACTGGGTGCCGGGGTCCGGATCGATGCTTTCGCCCTGATCGAGGAGGATGCGGTGCTCGGGGACCGGGTCCGCGTCGGTGCCCACTCGGTGGTTGGTGCAGGCGCGCGGATCGGCGACGACGCGCAGCTCCTCCCCCAGGTGACGGTCTACCCCGGCGTCCGGATCGGCGCCCGGGTGATCCTTCACGCCGGGGTCCGGGTCGGTGTGGATGGCTTCGGCTACGTCTTCGAGGGTGGCGAGCACCAGCGCATTCCACACGTGGGAGGATGCGTCATCGAGGATGACGTCGAGATCGGCGCCAACAGCTGCGTGGATCGAGGTTCGATCGGGGAGACCCGGATCGGGGCCGGTACCAAGCTCGACAACCTGGTGCACGTGGGTCACAACGTGCGGATCGGGGCCAGGAGCCTCCTCGTCGCGCAGGTCGGCATCGCCGGCTCGACGCGGGTGGGGCGGGGCGTCGTGTTCGGAGGGCAGGCCGGCGTTTCGGGGCACCTCGAGCTGGGGGACGGTTCCCGGATCGCCGCGCAGGCGGGGGTCATCGGCGACGTCCCGCCGGGGGAGACGGTCATGGGTTTCCCTGCACGTTCCCAGCGGGAGTTCCTGAAGGCGACCGCCGCGCTCTACCGGCTCCCGGAGCTCGTCCGGAGGATCCGCTTCATCGAGTCGAAGCTGGCGCCGAGCACCGAGGACGACGGCACGGCGTGACGGCTCCGTGTTATATTGGCAGGCAATCCGGCCTCCCCGGTCCACCGGACCGGCCCGGCGGCGGCCCCGTCCCAGTCCCCAGCGGAGCGTGAACGAGGTCAGATGATCGGTGCCAGACATCGAACGGTGGCCGGTCCCGTCGAGGTGACGGGGATCGGGGTTCACTCGGGCGAACCTGCCCGACTCGTCCTTCAGCCCGACGCCTCGCCCTCGGGGCTGCGCTTCCTCAGGACCGACCTGGAGGGCGCTGACGAGATCCCCGCGGACCTGGACCACGTGGTGGGGACGGACCTGGGTACCTCGCTGGGAACCGACGAGACGAACCGGGTGCTGACGGTGGAGCACCTGCTCGCCGCCCTGGCGGCGGCCGGGATCACCTCGACCCGCATCGAGCTGGACGGTCCCGAGCCGCCCATTCTCGACGGGAGCTTCCTCCCGTGGATCGAGGCCATCGAGGCGGTGGGCACCACCGATCTCGAAGGCGAGGTACCCGTGCTCCGGCTCCGGCGCGCGATCCACCACGACGCGGGCGACGGCACCTCGTACGTGGTCGTACCGGCGCCGGGACCGGGGCTCGATGCCACCATTGTCTTCGACCACCCCCTGATCGGTCGTCAGATGGCCGGATGGGAGCTGGACGGGTCGTCCTTCCGTGCGGAGATCGCGTCGGCCCGCACCTTCGGCTTCTCCGCCGATGCCGAGGCGCTCCGGGGGCGGGGGCGGGCGCTCGGCAGCTCCCTCGAGAACACGGTGGTCCTCGACGACGGCGGCGTCCTGAACCCCGAGGGACTCCGCTTCGCCGACGAGTTCGTCCGGCACAAGGCGGGCGACATCGTCGGAGACCTGGCGCTCCTGGGGATGCGGATCGAGGGACGCGTCATCGCGCACCGACCGAGCCACCGCGGCAACGTGGAGCTCGCGAGGCAGCTCGCCGTCGAGGCCAGGCGCGACCCCGAGGGGGAGCCCATCGTCGATGCGGCCCGGATCATGGAGTACCTCCCGCACCGCTTCCCGATGCTCCTGGTCGACCGGGTGACCCACTTCGAGACCGGCAAGCGCATCACGGGGATCAAGAACGTCACGATCAACGAGCCGTTCTTCCAGGGACACTACCCCGGCCATCCCATCATGCCGGGGGTCCTGATCATCGAGGCCATGGCGCAGGTGGGGGGCCTCCTCCTGATGGACACCATCGAGCGTCCGGACGAGAAGGTGGTCTACTTCATGTCGCTCGACAACGTGAAATGGCGGCGCCCGGTGACGCCCGGAGACCAGCTGGTCTTCGAGCTCGAGCTGCTCCAGTTCCGTAGGGGGATCTGCCGGATGAAGGGCGAGGCCTTCGTCTCGGGACGCCTCGTCGCCGAAGCCGAACTCATGGCACGGGTGGTGGACCGGTGACCGCCGCCTCGCGACGTGGCGAGGTGCAGGTCCACCCCACCGCGATCGTGGACCCTGACGCCCGCCTGGGGCCCGGCGTCACGGTGGGTCCCCACGCCATCATCGGGCCCTCGGTCACGATCGGAGGGGGTAGCGAGATCGGCCCGGGTGTCATGGTCGAGCGGAACACCGAGATCGGGGAGGACTGCCGGATCTTCCGGGGGGCCGTCCTCGGCACCGATCCGCAGGACCTCAAGTTCGACGGTGAGGACACCTGGCTCCGAATCGGCGACCGGACGCAGATCCGGGAGTTCGCGACGCTCAACCGGGGGACCGCCGCGTCCGGCGAGACCCGCGTCGGAAGCGACTGTCTCCTGATGGCCTACGTCCACGTGGCACACGACTGCGTGCTGGGCGACCGGATCAACATCTCGAACGGAACCCAGCTCGCCGGGCATGTCACCATCGACGACTGGGCGATCCTGAGCGGGCTCGTCGCGGTGCACCAGTTTGTCCGCATCGGTCGCCATGCCTTCATCGGGGGGCTGTCCCGCGTCTCGCAGGACGTGGCGCCCTTCTGCCGCGTTTCGGGGAATCCGCCCAAGATCTACGGGCTGAACAGCGTGGGGCTCGAGCGGCGCGGGTTCTCGCCCGAGGCCCGTGCCGCGCTCAAGAAGGCGTACCGGACACTCTTCCAGTCCGAACTGAACCTCTCCCAGGCGCTGGTTCGCGTGCGCGAGGAGATGCCGATGGAGGGCGAGGTCGGGGAGTTCATCGAGTTCATCGAGACCTCGGAACGGGGTGTGACCTTCTGATGGGCATGTCGTGATGGGGACGGGGACCGGCGGGTTCCGGCTCGGGGTCATCGGGGTGGGGAGCCTGGGGTTCCACCATGCCCGGATCGGAAGGGACCTTCCGGGTGTGACCTTCGCGGGCGTCTTCGAGGCGAGCCCGGAGCGAGCCGCGTCCGTCGCGAAAGAGCTCGGCATCAGGGCCTTTCCGTCGATGGCGGCGCTCCTCGACGAGGTGAACGGGGTGATCATCGCCACCCCCACCACCACGCACCGGGACGTGGCCATCGAGGCGGCGAACCGGGGGGTGCATGTCTTCATCGAGAAGCCCATCGCGCCCACCCTCGAGGAGGCGGACGAAATCCTCGACGCGGCGTCCCGGGCCGGGGTGCTGGTCCAGGTCGGTCACGTGGAGCGGTTCAACGCCGCCGTGGTGGGAGCCCGACCCTACCTCGACACGCCCCTCTTCATCGAGTCGCACCGGCTCGCGCCCTTCACCGAACGCGGAACGGACGTCGCCGTGGTCCTCGACCTGATGATCCACGACGTCGACCTGGTCGGCAGCCTGGTGGGCCGCCCCGTCGAGGAGTTCCAGGCGGCGGGCGCCCCGGTCCTGACACCATCGGTGGACATCGCGAACGCGCGGATCACCTACGAAGGGGGCGCCGTCGCGAACCTGACGTCGAGCCGGGTTTCGCTCGAGCGACTCCGGAAGGTCCGCATCTTCCAGCGCTCCGGGTATCTGAGCCTGAACCTGGCCGACGGGACCGGCGAGTTCCTCCGCCTGAAGCGGGACCTCCCGGCCCTCCAGTCCGGATCCGAGGCCGAGGCGGCCATCGCCGGCCTCCTGGCCCGCGACGTCTGGTCGATCCTGGAACGCATCCCGCTCTCCGCAGAACCCGCGGAGCCCCTGCGCCGCGAGCAGGAGTCCTTCCGCGATGCAGCGCTGGGCGGCCGCCCGCCCGCCGTCTCCGGCGTCGAGGGGCGGAATGCCCTCGAGGTCGCACTGGCCATCGAAGCCCGGATCCTTCGCCATGTCGCTGATACACGTTCGTCGTAGTCGCAAGAAGGCGGGCGCGGACGCGAAGCCGCCGCGTTCCCCGAAGGTCCTGGCCATTCTCCTGGCGGTGGTGATCCTGGCACTCTGGTACCTGTCCACCCGGTACTGAGGGCGGAGGTCCCATGCCTGGACCCGGACCGGTGATCCTCCTCCTCGCCGGCGAGGCCTCGGGGGATCTTCACGCCGCCCACCTCGCGCGGGCCCTCCGGAGCCGGATCCCCGGCGTCCGCCTCGTGGGAACGGGAGGGGCGCGGATGGAGGCACAGGGTGTGGAGCTCATGGCCGGGCTCGACGAACTGGCCGTCATGGGATTCGCCGAGGTCGCGGCCCGTCTTCCGTACTTCGTCCGGCTCGCCCGCCGCGTGAAGCGGCTCCTCGCCTCGGGACAGGTGGACCTGGTCGTGGCGGTGGACTACCCCGGCTTCAACCTCCGGATGGCCGAGGCCGCGAAGGAGATGGGGGTACCGGTGGTCTACTACATCGCGCCCCAGGTCTGGGCCTGGAAGGAGGGCCGGACGGGCAGGCTCGCGGATGCGGCCGACCGGATCGCCGTGATTCTCCCCTTCGAGGAGGAGATCTTCCGCGCTGCGGGCGGACGGGTGCGCTACGTGGGACACCCGCTTCTCGACGAGGCGGGGGAGCGCGTGGTGCCCGACCGAAGGTCGTTCGCCGAGGCGAACGGCCTGGACCCGGAGAGGGAGATCCTCGCGGTCTTCCCCGGCTCGAGGCGGCAGGAGCTTCGCAGGCACCTGGAGATCTTTCTCGAAGCGGCGGATCTCATCGTGAAGGTGCGAAGGGGGATGCAGGTGGTGGTCGCGCGAGCCGGAGGGGTGAAACAGGCTTTCCCCGATACCCTCCCGTCGGGGGCGCCTGTCACGGTGGTCGACGACGGGGCGGCACTCCTTCGCCACGCCCGGGGCGGCCTGATCAAGTCGGGCACGACGACCCTCGAGGTCGCGCTCGCGGGCCTGCCTGCCGTGGTGGCGTACCGGACGCATCCGGTGACCTGGCGGATCGCGAGCCGCGTGGTCCGCGTGGAGCACGTGGCCCTCGCGAACCTGGTGGCAGGAGAGCGCGTGCTCCCCGAACGACTCCAGGACGAAGTCGAGCCGGAAGGACTCGCCGAGGCACTCCTTCCCCTGCTGGAGGAGGGCCCGGCCCGGGCGCGCGTCCTGGAAGGGCTGGCCCGGGTGCGGGCCCGGCTCGGAGAACCCGGCGCCGCCGAGCGCGTTTCGGAGCTGGTCGTCGAGGTGCTCCTCGAGTACGGGATTCCCCTCGGGCCGCGGACCGTGGCCCGGAGGCCGGCGGACGGGGGAACGGGGTGAAGGGGAAGGACGCTGGGCGGTGGCTCGCGGAGCGGGCCGGATCCCTCCTCCTGACCCTCCTTGGATGGAGCTGGCGCTTCGAGCGCGAGGGGACCGAGCATTTCGAGGCGTTTCGCCGTGCGGGGGAGCCCGTCATCTTCCTCTTCTGGCATTCAAGAATCCTCCCGCTGGCCCACCTGCACCGGAACGAGGGCGTTGTGGTCCTGATCAGTGAGCACAGGGACGGCGAACTCATCGCCCGCCTCGTGGAGCGCCGGGGCTTCCTGACTGCGCGCGGGTCGAGCACCCGTGGCGGAGCCCGCGGACTTCGGCACCTGGTGCGCGGTCTGCGAGAGGGGAAGGACCTGGCCATCACCCCCGACGGGCCAAAGGGGCCGCCCCGGCGCCTCAAGCTCGGGGCGCTCGTGGCGGCCCAGCTCTCGGGGGCGCCGCTGATTCCGCTGGCCGTGGGAGCCAGGCGGGCCTGGAGGGCCAGCTCGTGGGACCGATTCCTCGTGCCCCATCCCTTCGCCCGGATCGAGGCCGTATACGGGCCCCCGATCCGGGTCCCGCGTGATGCGGACGGGCCGACGCTCCTCGAGCTCGCCGCGCGCGTGGATGCCGAGGTGAACCGGCTCACCGACCTGGTGGACCGGGAGAACCCCGATCCGGTCCGTCCCTCGGGTCCCTGGATCAACCCGGGGTCGCCCGGAGAGGCCGATGGAGGGGAGGCGTGAGCCCGGAGATCGAAGGGCTGGCCCGGCGGTTCTGGCGGGGGGAGTCCGCGTGGACGGCACGGATCGTTCTGACCGCGGTCACCGCGCCGGCCGCCGTCCTCTACGGGGCGGTCGTTCGCCTGAGAAACCGGGCCTTCGATACGGGACTCGCGCGGGTCCGGAGCGCGCCGATCCCGGTGGTGTCCGTCGGGAACCTTTCGGTCGGAGGGACCGGGAAGACCCCGCTGACCGCGTGGATCGTCGAGCGACTCGTGTCTCGGGGCAGGCGACCGGTGGTGGTGAGCCGGGGTTACGGCGAGGACGAACTGGCGCTCCACCGCCGGTGGAACCCTACGGTCCCGGTCGTGGCCAACCCCGATCGCGTCGCCGCGGCCCGGGAAGCCGCCCGACTCGGGGGCGA
>JBJHBX010000026.1:0-15748 GCA_050485725.1 Gemmatimonadales bacterium
GTCCCGCCGGCTGGCGCGCGCGCGCGCCAGCATTCCCCTTGTCACGCTCCCGTGCGTGCGTTCGGCCTCGACCAGCTCCGGGAAGATGGCGCCCAGGGCCAGCGTCTCCGGATCTCCCGCGAACACTCCCGAAACGAAGGGATCCACGAGGCGGTCCAGGAGTTCGTCTCCGAAGCGGCGACGAACGAACGAGGCGACCGATTCGTCCATCGGTTCGACCGGGGGTGGAACCGTGGGCTCGTCCCCGGGCCCCCGCCCCACGCGGCTGCGACCCTGGAAGAGCTCCGAGACAAGCCGCAGCTTTCCCCGTGCCGAGAGCAGGGGAGAGAGGAGGAAGGTGGCCGGATCGTGCGGAACCGGGACAGGCCGCCCCGCGTGGACCACGTATCGAAGTCCGCCGGCCGCGTCCGCCTCGACCATTGTTTCGTCGAGCCCGACCTCGCGAAAAAACGCGGTGAGTTCTGGATCGCGGGTGGAAAGCGTCTGCGGCCCCCGCTCAATGGCAAGGGGGCCGAGCGCGGTGTCGACCCGCGTCGATCGCACGACCCCACCCACCTCGGGACCTGCCTCGAGCATCAGCACCCGCCACCCCCGCTCCCTGAGGGCCCAGGCGGCCCCGAGCCCCGCGAGCCCGGCCCCCGCCACGGCGACGCTGGGCACCTGGAAAGGCGCGCCGCGGCTCATGGACGGGTCAGGGTCCGGAACCGACGTGGGCAACGGCGGCGGACTCCGGGGCGGGCGCCCGGCCGGAGGTCGGTGCGTGGACAGCGCGATGGACCGCCAGGAGCCAGACCCCCACGAGCACCATCGCGAGCGCCTGGTGCGTCACTCCGAGCCAGACGGGCACGACGAGGAGCAGCGTCACGATCCCCACCAGGTACTGGAAGCCGATCAGCCCCCCCAGCCCCAGGGCAAGCGCCGACGTCCTCCGGTCCACCCCGGGCATCCGGGCCGCCTTCACCCCGAACCAGCCGGCGGCGACCAGGAGAATGGTGCCGAGCACCCGGTGCATCCACTGCACCGCGGAGGGGTTCTCGACCAGGTTCATGATGGCGGGCTCGAGCCGCAGGAAGTCCGGCGGAAGCCATCCCCCACCCATGAGAGGGAAGGTGTTGTACTGGAACCCGGCCTTGAGCCCGGCCACGAACGCTCCCCAGACGATCTGGACCGCCAGCAGTCCGCCCACGATCCAGAGGCCGTTCAGGACCCACCTGCGGACCTGCTCCGGAATCGCTGTCCGCTTGGCCTCGAGGGCAAGGTCGCGTGCCAGCCACACGGCGTAGCCGAAGATCACGAAGGCCAGGCTCAGGTGGGCGGCGAGCCGGTAGTGGCTCACCCTCGGGACGTCCACGAGCCCGCTGCGCACCATGAACCACCCCATGGCCCCCTGTGCGGCGCCCAGCCCGAAGAGCAGAAGCCCCCGCTTCACGAGCGGGATCGGGAGCATCTTCCGGAGCAGGAACCATGCGAAGGGCAAGAGGAAGACGAGCCCGATGGCACGGGCCACCATGCGGTGCAGGTACTCCCAGAAGAAGATGAAGCGGAACTCGTCCAGGGTCATGCCGCGCCGCAGCTCCAGGTACTCCGGATACGCGCGGTAGGCGTCGAAGGCCTCCTGCCACTGGGCCTCGTTCAGCGGCGGCACGACCCCCACCAGGGGCGCCCAGTCCACGATCGAGAGCCCCGACTGGGTCAGACGCGTGATCCCCCCGACCACGAGGGTCAGGAAGGTCATGCCCGCGATGCTCCAGAGCCAGATGCGAACGGGCTTCCTGTGCGCCTCGGGCATCGCGAGGCGCCAGTCGTTCGCGGCGATCACGGGGTTCACCATTCCCGGTCCGGGTGTTCCCGGCGCACCCGCACCAGGGTGTCCAGGGTGGTCTCGGTAAGGAAGCGGCGGATCTCCTCCCGCACCGGCTGCCAGCGCGCGTGGACCGTGCAGGGCGCCTGGTCGGAACAGTCCTTGAGGCCGACCGCGCAGGTCTCGAGGTCATTCAGCCCGTCAATGGCCTCGCGAATGTCCAGGAGGCGGATGCTTCCGGGGTCGCGGGCGAAGGCGTAGCCCCCCGTCGGGCCCCGGTACGACCGGAGCATGCCGGTGGCAACGAGCCGGTTCAGGACGTTCGAAAGGAAGGGGGCCGGGATGCTCTCCGCCTCGGAGATCTCGCGGAGCTTGACCAGCTCCTCTCCGCGGGTGGCCATGTAGACGAGCGCGCGAATGGCGTATTCGCTCGCGGATGAACCGATCATGGAATGTCCGGTTTCCGGATGGCAATCTGGGCTTTCTCCCGAAAGCTCACGAAATGCGCCGGTCGGGGTCAATCCCGCGGGGGGTGCGACCTCGGCCCCGCGCCGGCCGTCCGGCCGCCGGATCGCCGGGCGTCGGCCCGGGTACCGGGCCCCATGCCCGAACTTCCCGAAGCCGAGACGATTGCCCGGGGGCTCCGGCGCCCCGTGGTGGGAGGCACCCTTGACGGGGTGCGCGTCCTCCATGCCGACGTGCTCGACCTGGAGCCGGCGGCCCTCGCCCGCGGCGTCGAGGGTCGGCGCGTCACCGCCGTGGAGCGAAGGGGGAAGAACGTGGTCCTCCGCCTCGACGACGATGCCCGCCTGGTCGTGAACCTGGGCATGTCGGGGCGCCTGCTCTGGCGGGGGCCCCATGACCCGGGTCCGCCCCCGACCCACCCGGCGGTCATCTTCGGCCTTCGCCGAGGGAGTACCGCGGCCGCGGGTCCGCCCGGCGGTGACGGGGGCGGGGAGATCGTCTACCACGACCCCCGTCGCTTCGGTCGCATCCAGCTCCTGTCGGGCCCCGCCTTCCGCGGCTGGTCCCGCGCGCTCGGACCTGAACCCCTCTCCGCAGCCTTCACCGCCCGCGCCCTTGCCGAGGGGCTCGGCCGGTCCCGCTCGCCGATCCGCTCCTGGCTCCTCGACCAGCGGCGCGTCGCGGGGGTCGGCAACATCTACGCATCCGAGGCCTGCCACCTGGCCCGCATCCACCCCCGGACGCCGGCCTCCGCCATCGATTCGTCTCGCGCGCGCAGGCTTCACCGCGCCCTCCGGAAGGTGCTGGGCGACGCCGTCGAGGGGGGTGGCACGACCCTCCGCGACTACCGCGATGCCCAGGGGTGGGAGGGGGCGTACCAGCATCGCTTGCGCGTCTACGGCCGCGAAGGCGAGCCCTGCCTCCGCTGCGGACACGGGATCGAGCGGATCGTCTTCTCGAACCGCTCCGCCTTTCTCTGCCCCCGGTGTCAGCCCCCGGCTCAGGAACCGGGGCTGAGCAGGAGCACGTAGCGCGCGCCGGCTTCCACCGCCTCGCGGGAGTGCAGCAGGGGGAAGAACTCGCCCTCGGCCCAGAGGGGGAGGAGGTTGCCGTAGAAGGGGCTCCCCGGCTGCATCGACTGCCCCGGCGTGCTCGTGGCCCGGGAGCGGTCCAGGTCGGCGAAGTCGATGACCTGCCGGAAGGTTGCGCCGGTGGCCGCGATCGTGCCCCCACCCCCCGACCGTTCCACCGCCGGAAGGTCGTAGGCCCGGACCAGGACATGGGGGAACTCGCTCCGGTGGATGCGGCCCCAGCGCCAGGTCGAGCGGTCCGGCCCGAGCCGCTGCTCGAGGTAGGCGAGCGCCTGGGCAAGGGCCGCCTCGGCCGACCTCTCCCCCTCGTCCATCCGGTCGAGCTCGGTGCGCCACCGGTTCCAGAGGGCGGGCGCGACGGCATCGCGGTCGAAGACGCCGTCCCATGCGTGGATCTCGGCGCGGGCCCAGTCCAGCTCCGGGTCGTCGGAATGCCAGGCCCCGGGTTCGAACAGGGCACGCGTCCCCTCGACCTCGGGGTGCAGGGCATCGAGCATGAGCCGCTCGAAGTCGTCGGCGCCGAAAGGCCCCTGCTCCGCGTCCATCAGCGCCTGCAGCCGCTCCCACCGCGGGAAGGGCCCGGGGCGGAACATGATCGGCGGGTCGTAGCCCGGGGGCTGGATGTCGTGGTTCGCGGTGCCGAGCCACCCCGAGGGGGGATTCAGCGCCTGCGGGAGCTCGGTATGGGGGCGGAAGCCGTCCCAGACGTAGCCGTCCCAGCCCGGGGCCGGAAGGCGGCCGTACCATCCACCCACGCGGCGGGGGGTCAGGGCGGCAGCGAGCCAGGCGATGTTCCCGTCGGCGTCTCCGCAGATCATGTTCTCGGAGGGGGCGTGGTACCAGGCCAGCGCGTCGAGAAAGGCGAGGCAGTCGTCCACCTCGGCGAGCCGCAGGGCGCCCAGGTAGCCCCCGGTGCCGGGCTCGTTCGAGGTGGCCCGGACCGACCAGGCCACCCCCCGCAGCGTGTCCACGTGGAAGACGGGCCCATTCCGGGTGAATCGGTGCGTCACGACCCGGGGCGCCTCTCCCCGCACCGGGATCGTGTCCACCTCGATCCGGAAGGGGACCCAGCCGTCCGCCTCCCGCACCTGGTCTGGGTTCTCCGGGTTCAGCCGCTCCATGAAGACGTCGGCCTGGTCGGTCCCCACGATCGTGAGCCCCCAGGCCACGCGCCCGTTGTGGCCGATGGCAACCCCGGGAATGGCCGGCTCGGTGGCCCCGATCACCGAGTAGCCGGGTGCCTCCAGGTGCACCAGGTAGCGGAGGGAAGGGTTCGTGACCCCCCGGTGCGGGTCGTTCGCGAGGAGCACGTGCCCCTCGAGGGTGCGCCACGGAGCCACGACCCAGTTGTTGCTCCCCGGCGAGGTCTCGGGCATTCCCCCGTCCTCGCTCGCCTCGGCATCGGCCCAGGCCTGGTAGGCCGGCAGAACGGGCGGGCGGGGAAATCCGCCGCGGAAGTGCCCGAGGGCCGCCACCGCCTCGGGGGTCACGATGGAGAGATCGACGCCCTCCGGGATCACCAGGTCGATCCAGTTCGCGTGGCGTGCCCGCTCGCGGCGGTTCACGGCATCGACCCCGAGCCGCGCCACGTCGCGGGCCAGGTTCAGCTCGGAACGGGCGGCCCCGAGCGGGAGTGCGGTGGCAACACGGCCGGTGGAGGCCTCGGGGGTCCACCGGAGTGGCTCGAGCCCGGTCAGGCGGTACTCCACCGGGAGGCGGTCTCCGGCCGCGTCGATCCAGGCGTTCACCCCGTCGGCGAAGCGCTCGAAGATCCGTTCCCCGTCGGGGTGGTACGAGGCGAACTCCTCGTCCCACGGACCCCGGAAGGCCAGGAGACGGGCCAGCCGGTCGTGTTCGAACGCCTCGGGCCCCAGGATCTCCGCCAGCCGCCCCTCGTTCGTGCGGCGCCACATGTCCATCTGCCAGAGTCGGTCCTGGGCCTGCACGAACCCCTGTGCGAAGAAGAGGTCCTCCATCGACTCGGCCTGGATGTGCGGCACTCCCCACGCATCGCGCACCACCCGCACCGGCGCCGTGAGCCCGGGAACGCGGATCTCCCCCTCGATCTGCGCGAGGCTCGCCTCCGCAAGCGCCCGGAAGTCGCCCGGCTCCGCATCTCCGGAACCCGAGCAGGCGGCGAGAATCCCCGCCAGGAGGAGGGCGGCCACGCGCCGCGCCCCCGTTGCCGGCCCCGGGACCCTGCCCCGCACCTCAGTGCCCGGCGGCATGACCGTCCTTTCGCGGGTCGGACCCGGCGACCCACCCGCGCTCGAGCCGCACCACCGCCTGTCCGCCACCCACGGCAAGGCGCCCCACCTCGTCCACGGTGTGCCCCCGGGCCCGGAGCGCCGCCCGCACCGACTCGGGAAGCGAGGCCTCGACCCCGACACGCAGACCCGAATAGTGTCGCACCCTCGACGCCTCGATGGCCTGCTGCGGGTCCATGTCGAAGAGGAGCATGTTCAGGAGCACCTGCACGTGCCCCTGGGGCTGCATCGCGCCCCCCATGACGCCGAAGCTCATCCAGGGCTCGTCGCGGCCGTCGGCGCCGGGCCGGGTCACGAAGGCGGGAATGATCGTGTGGAAGGGGGCCTTCCCCGGGGCCACCTGGTTCGGATGCCCCTCCTCCATCGTGAACCCCTGCCCGCGGTTCTGCAGGTGGAAGCCGGTGCCCGGGACCACCACCGCCGAGCCGAAGTAGTTGAAGACCGAGTTGATGAACGAGACCATGTTCCCCTGGGCGTCGGCCACCGCCAGGTAGATCGTCTCGCCTCCCTCGAGCACCGGGTCCGGGTCGGGCATCTCCATGGCCCGATGCGGGTCGATCAGGGCCCGGCGGCGCGACAGGTAGTCGTCCGAAAGGAGCGTTCCCACGGAAACCCGCATGTGGTCC
Organism: Gemmatimonadales bacterium; assembly: GCA_050485725.1. Classification (GTDB taxonomy): domain Bacteria; phylum Gemmatimonadota; class Gemmatimonadetes; order Longimicrobiales; family Gaopeijiaceae; genus SKNW01. The sequence goes on from JBJHBX010000026.1 coordinate 6,251, forward strand.
GGATCGGACACGTACCGCGAGAGGTCCGCGTAGGCGAGTTTCTTCGCCTCGACCAGGTGATGCAGGTACTCCGGGCTGTTGTGCCCCATCCGCTCCAGGGGGAGGGGTTCGAGGATGCGGAGCATCTGGAGCGCCGCGAGCCCCTGGGTCGGGGGCGGGATCTGCCAGACCCGCACCCCGCGGAAGGGAACCGAAACGGGCTCGACCCACTCGGACCGGTGGTTTGCCAGGTCCTCGAGGGTCAGGAAGCCGCCGAGTGCCTCGAGCCCCTCGACGAGTTCCCGCCCCAGTTCGCCGCCGTAGAGAAGCTGCGGCCCCTCGGCTGCGATCCGGCGGAGGACCCGCGCGTAGTCGGGGTTCCGGAACCACTCCCCGGCCTCCGGCGCGCGCTCGCCGTCGACCAGGAAGGTCGCCGCCGCGCCCTCATCCCTCGAAAGGGCGTTCACCTGCGCCGCCCAGTCCTCGGCCACGATGGGAGAAACCGGAAACCCGTCCTCGGCCAGCCGGATCGCCGGCGCCATGGCTTCGGCAAGCGAAATCGTGCCGTGGCGCTCGAGGAGGTCCGCCCACCCCCGGAGCGAGCCGGGCACCGTGACCGAGGCCGCCCCCCGCCCGGGAATGCTCTCGTGCCCCGCCTCGAGAAGCGCCTCGCGGGTCATGCGCGAGCCGGACCGCCCGTGGCCGTTCAGCCCGGTCAGGCGCCCCTCGTCGGCCATCCAGACCAGGGCGAAGAGGTCACCGCCGAGCCCGGTCATGTGGGGTTCCGTGACCGTCAGCACGATGGCCGCCGTCACCGCCGCGTCCACCGCGTTCCCCCCGGCCTCGAGCACGGCGAGGCCGGCGCTCGTGGCGAGCGACTGGCTCGTGGCGATGGCCCCGTGCGGGGCGTAGACGGCCGAGCGGCTCGCGGGCGGCGGAGCTGCGCCCTCCTGCGCCGTCTCGGGTGCGAGGGCGTCGAGGGGGGCGGGATCCATGGCGGCAGCGACCAGGATGAAGGGGATCAGGGCAATGACGTGCTTCGGGACCCGGCGCACACCGCCGCGATTCACTCCGTCCCCCCCATGCTCGGGGTGAACATGATGTGGGCCTTGGGCGTCCCCGCGTCCATCAGCCAGGGTCCGTCGGCCCGGGGGCGGACCGGGAGCCCGGTGGAGGCTTCGGTGGCGCCGGGTACGTAGATCACGTGCAGGCGGCTGTCCTGGTGGATCTCGCCGGTGGCGGGATCCCAGCTTCCGGGCGCGGCGTTCCGGCTGTACAGGGCGGCCATGGCGGGCATGGGGAGGGTCCCCGCCTCGATCTCGGCGAAGCGTATGGCATCCACACGGTCCCCGTCTCCCGCCGCGCGGATCTCGCGGCCTCGCCGCATGAAGGGCTCCAGGTCGCGGTGGTAGCAGGGCACGTGGAAGCGGGTGTCGGTGGGGTCGTCCGCCAGGCAGATGAAGGGCCCATCGCCCCGGCGCAGCTCCACCAGGGGCCCCCCGAGCGCTCGGTAACCCAGGACCGTGGCCGAAGCCTGGAACTCCTCCGGCAGGGCCGTGACGGCCAGCTCCACCTGGCGCGCCTCCGGCAGGAGCGGGCCCGGGTCCTGGGCGGCCAGGGGCATCGCCGGAAGGAGAAGGACCAGGACAAGGACCGAAGGGGGGCGTGCGGAACGGGCCATGGAACCCTCGCGCGTGAAGGTGGGCGGGAGACGTCGAGTTCCCTCCGCATCTTTCGGCCCGGACCCCCGGCCGTCAATCCCCGTCGCGCCCCCGACGGCTCTGGCAGAATCCAGCGCTCCGTGGCGGCGTGCGGGGCGTGCAACCCGCAGCTCCGTCGCGCCCGCCCGGGACGCGCCACATTCAAATCATTGCGCCACAATGTCTTCGCGCGGCGGACCCACCCACGGCTCGCTCCGTGCACCTCCAGAAGTCCGAAGAACGGTTCCGGCTCGGAGGCCGGTGGTTCGACGAGGGCTCCACAGCGACGAAACCCGAAACGTATCGAACGAGCGCCCATCAGTCTTCACCCCTCCGGATCCGGAAACCCTGCCCCGCCCCGGCCTCGTCCGGCGGCGGGGCAATACGTTTCCGCCGCGCCCCACCTTCCTCCTTGCCCCCGCCTTTCCGGCAGGCGGTTGCCACCGGGCCGGGCGCAGCATCACCTTCTCCCGCCCTGACCGCCCGGGTCACATCCCGGGATCCTCCCCCCTCGAGACCGGGAGCGGGCGCCTTGAACATCCGCACGGTGCGCATCGCCGCCGCGGCCTTCTTCCTCCTCTACCTGCTCGCGGTGACGTGGCCGGTGGGAAGCTGGTTCGCGGGGCCCCTTCCCTTCGTGTTCGGGCTCCCCTTCTCCTTCTTCTGGCCCGTGCTCTGGATCGTGCTGGGCGGGGTGGCGCTGGTTCTCCTGGATCGGGCCGAGACGGGGGCCGCAGGAGCGGCACACGAGGCGGCACCGCGTCCCGCCGGCGACCCGGACCGCGAGGACCCCCGGTGAGCCAGACCGCCGTCATCACCGCGATCATCGGCGCCTACCTGCTCCTCACGCTGGGCGTGGGGCTCCGGGCGGGGCGGAACACCTCCGAGAGCGTCACCGGCTACGTGGCGGGCGACCGGAGCTTCGGGCTCCTCGTCATGTACTTCGTGACCGGCGCCACCGTCTTCTCGGCCTTCGCCTTCCTCGGGGGTCCGGGCTGGGCCTACTCGCGGGGCGCCGCCGCCTTCTACATCCTTTCGTACGGGGTGCTGGGCATCGCCCCCTGGTACTTCATGGGACCCCGGGCCTCGCGCCTCGGACGGCGCATGGGCTTCGTGACCCAGGCCCAGCTCCTGGTGGGCCGCTTCCCCTCGCGCACCCTGTCGGCCCTCGTCGCCCTCCTGAGCGTACTGGCCTTCATCCCCTACATCACGCTCCAGATGCGGGGAGCGGGCATCGTCATCGAGGCGGTGACCGAGGGCATGATCCCCCTCTGGGCCGGCGCGGCGGTGGCCTACGGGATCGTTCTCGTGTACGTGCTCGTGAGCGGTGTCTCGGCGGTGGGGTGGACGAACACCCTGCAGGGAATCTTCATGGTCACGATCGCCTGGGCCCTCGGTCTCTACCTGCCGAACGCCCTCTACGGCGGCGTGGGGCCCATGTTCGAGCGGATCCTGGCCGAGCGCCCCGAGCTTCTCTCGGTGCCGGGGCTCACCGCCGGGGGGGCGCCGTGGAGCTGGGGGGCCTACGCCTCGGCGATCCTCGTCAGCGTCGTGGGCTTCACGATGTGGCCCCACCTCTTCATGAAGGCCTTCACCGCCCGCGACGAGCGCACGCTGCGCCGCACGGTGGTCCTCTTCCCCACCTTCCACTTCTTCCTGGTCCCGGTCTTCCTGATCGGCTTCGCCGGGGTCCTCTTCGTGGAGGAGCTGGCGCAGCCCGACTTCATCCTGCCGCACCTGATCCTGAACGTGGACCTCCCGGTCCTGGTGGTGGGGCTCTTCTGCGCCGGGGCGCTCTCGGCCTCGATGTCCACCGGCGACGCCCTCCTCCACGCCACCGCTTCGATCACCGTCGAGGACGGGATTCGCCCCTTCGTGCGCATGTCCGAGGCCACGCAGCGCCTTCTCATGCGCGGGCTCGTGGTGGTGGCCGGGGCGGTGGCCTACGTCTTCGCGCTCGACGAGGACCAGTCCCTCGTGGTGCTCCTCCTTTCGTCGTACGGGATCATCGCGCAGCTCGCACCCCCCGTGGTGGCGGCCATGTACTGGCGGCGGGCCACCACCCCCGGCGTGCTGGCGGGACTCCTGGCGGGCTCCGCCGTGACCCTCCTCTTCTTCGCGAACCCCGGGCTCCGCCCCCTCGAGATCCACGAGGGGATCCTGGGGCTCGTCGTGCACGTGCCGGTCCTGGTCGCGGTTTCGCTCCTGACCCCGGCGCAGCCCGCCGAGCACGCCCGGGCCTTCACGCACCCGGCGCCGGTCCGGGACGAGGCCTGAGCCCCATGCCCGCCGCCCCGGACCCCCACGCGGTCCCCTTCCCCCTCCGGGTCCCCGCGCCGCACCGGATGCCGGCCCCCCGGGAGCTCCTGGCCCGTCTCGTGGCGTTCCCCACCGTTTCCAGCGAGACCAACCTTCCCCTGCTGGACTGGGTCCAGGGTGTGCTCGAGGGATGCGGAGCGCGCTGCCGACGCACCTGGAACGACGCCGGCACCCGGGCCAACCTGCTGGCTACCTTCGGGGCGGGGCTCGAGGGGGGGCTGATTCTCTCCGGGCATACCGACGTGGTACCGGCCGGCGAGCCCGGCTGGGCGTCCGATCCCTTCGTGCTGTCGGAGCGGGGTGGGCGGCTGTACGGCCGGGGCGCCGCCGACATGAAGGGCTTCCTCGCCGCGATGCTCGCGGTGGCGCCCGAGCTGGGCCGCCTCTCGAGCGCCCTCCCCCGCCCGGTCCACCTGGCCTTTTCGTACGACGAGGAAGTCGGCTGTCTGGGCGCCCCCCGGATGATCGACGATCTCCTGGCCGCGGGGTTCCGGCCGTCGGTGGCCGTTGTCGGCGAGCCCACCGGCATGCACCTCACCCTGGCACACAAGTCCGTGAACCTCTTCCGCACCCGGGTGACCGGGGTCGAGGCCCACTCGAGCCAGCCCCACCTGGGAGCGGGCGCGATCCTCGCCGCGGGGCGGCTCATCGAGGTCATCTGGCGCCTGGGCGACGAGGCCCGCCGGAGATCCGGCGGCGATGCTCCGGGTCCCGACCTGGGCTCGGCGGGCACCCCGGATCACCTGCCCCGTCCGAACTTCGAGCCCCCGTGGACCACGGTGCAGGTGGGAACGATCGAGGGGGGGACCGCCGCCAACATCCTCCCCGCCCGGTGCGCCTTCACCTGGGAGTACCGGTCGCTCCCGGCCGAGGACCCGGACGCCCTTCTCGAGGCCTTCCTCGCCGAGACCCGGACCCGGGTGCTCCCGGCGCTCCGGGAGTTCGCGCCCGGTGCCGACATCGAGACGACGACGCTGGCCCGGGTTCCCCCCCTCGAGCCCGAGCCCCAGGGGCCCGCCGCCGCCCTGGTCCGGGAGGTCCTCGAGGAGAGCTCGGGGGCGGGCCCGGTCGAGGCGGGGGTCGTGGCCTACGGCACCGAGGGCGGGCAGTTCCAGCGGGCCGGAATCTCGACCGTGATCTGCGGCCCCGGCTCCATCGACCAGGCCCACCGCCCGAACGAGTACCTGGAGCAGGCGCAGCTCGACGCCTCGGTCGACTTCCTGCGCAGGCTGGTGCGGCGGTGGGCCGGGCCCGGGCACGGAGCCGGGAGCCGTGGCCGCCAGGTCGCCGGGCTCCTCGTGCTGCTCGCCCTGTGGGTGGGGACGGGACCCGCGGCCGCGCAGGAGGGGCCGGGCGCGGTGCCGTCGCCTCCCTTCTGCGGGGTGACCTCCCTTCCCGACGGGGCCCCCGACGCCGACCTGCACTGCGTCGAGCTCCTTCCCCGCTTCGAGTTCCAGGGGGCCGCGGGGTGGGGAGAGATGCGCCCGGCGCCGTCGCCCTTCGGGGTCCCGGTCGATGCGGACGGCGTGCTCCGCTGGGTCGTCGAGGTCCGGGCCACCGGCCTTCCTGCCCCGGAGCGTGTGGCGCCCGGCGCCTCCGCCCTCGTGGCCTGGGCCACCGGCCCGAACCTCGTACCCGAGATCCGGCTGGGGCAGCTGACCGAGGGTCGGGCCGCCAGGGGCGAGGTCGCCCTCGACAAGTTCCGCATCCTCGTGACCGCCGAGGCGGATCCGGCGGCTCCGGAGCGCACCGGGCCCATCGTGCTCCGGGGCGACTCTCCCTCCATGCGGATGCTCCCCCACGACGACCCCTGGCTCTACACGACACCGGATCCTTCAGGTCATCCGCATGCGCATGGCGGCGCCGCGCACGGCGACCACGGTCACGCGGGCCACGGGGCGCCGGCCCCGGCTGCGGCGACCGAAGGAGGTGAACTCGCCTGGCGGATGCCCCCGATGCACCCGAAGGTGCCCATGCCCCCGGGGCTCGCGCACCTCGTGCCCGCCGTCACGCCCTGGCTCCCGGGGGTCGGGCTCGACGACGAGGCGCTCGCACGCATTCCGGTCAACCGCCCCACCCGGACCCTCCGCCTTGCCGACGGCGACTCCATCTCCCTCGTGGCGGGGCCGGTGCGCCGCACCGTCCGCGGCCGCGAACACGTGCTCTTCGGTTACGATGGCCAGATCCCGGGGCCCCGGATCGTGGCCGAGCAGGGGTCGACGATCCGGGTCCGCACCCGCAACGAGCTCCCCTTCCCCACCGCCGTCCACTGGCACGGGCTCAGGCTCGACAACCGCTTCGACGGGGTGCCGGGAGTGACCCAGGACCCCATCGGCCCCGGCGCCGACTTCCTCTACCGCCTCGACCTTCCCGATGCCGGGCTCTTCTGGTACCACCCGCACCTGAGGGAAGACGCCACGCAGGGGCTCGGGCTCTACGGCAACCTTCAGGTGCTTCCCGCGGGTGCCGGCGGGGACGTGGCTCCGGGGTCGGAGGCACCGCCCTCCTTCCACCGCGAGGTGACCTGGATCCTCGACGACCTGCTGATCCACGAAGACGGCTCCCTCGTCCCCTTCGGCCTCGAGGCCCCGACCCACGCGCTGATGGGGCGGTTCGGAAACGTGCTCCTCGTGAACGGCGAGGAGCGCCCGGTGGTCGAGGTGGAGCGGGGCGAGGTCGTCCGTTTCCTGCTCACGAACGCCGCCGCCGCCCGCCCCTTCCACCTGGTCCTCGGGGGGGCCGGGGGGCCGGTGCCCACGAAGCTCGTGGCCACCGACCTGTCGGCCTTCGAGCGCGAGGCCTGGATCGACGGCGTGGTCATCGCCCCCGCGGAGCGCTACCTGGTCGAGGCGCGCTTCGACACCCCCGGGCTCCTTCCCGTCGAGAACCGGGTCCGTGCCGTGGATCCCTTCTACGGGAGCATCTTCCCCGATGTCGACACGGTGGCCTTCGTCCGGGTGCGCGAAGGGGCGGCACCCCCGCTCCAGCCCGGCGCCCCCGCGTTCGAGGCTCTCCGCGTCGATTCCGGCGTAGCCGCCGAGATCGAGGCGTTGCGGCCCCACTTCGAACGCCCACCGGACCACGAGCTCGTGCTGGCCATGGAGGTGGGCGAGCTTCCCTTCCCCCTCATCCCGATGATGCAGCTCGACTCGGCCTTCTTCCAGCCGGTGGAATGGGTCTCGACGATGCCCGAAATGAACTGGCCCCTGACCCCCCGCGAGGTCCGGTGGATCCTCCGTGACGGCATCACGGGACTCGAGAATGGCCACATCGACTGGCGATTCCGCCAGGGCGACCTGGTCCGCCTCCGGGTCCGGAACGAGCGCGAGGTCCTCCACGCCATGCAGCACCCCGTTCACATCCACGGGCAGCGCTTCCTCGTGCTCTCGCTGAACGGGGTGCCGCAGACGAACCTGGCCTGGAAGGATACCTTCCTCCTGCCTGTGGGGTGGACCGCCGAGCTCCTGGTCGAAATGTCGAACCCCGGCGACTGGATGATCCACTGCCACATCTCGGAGCACCTGGAAGCCGGCATGCAGACCGTCTTCCGCGTCGAGCCCGCCGAGGGGCCACCATTCCAGGGCTGGCGCGGCTTCGAGCCCGGACGAGGCGCGGGGCACCACGGAGGGGGCGGATGATCGAGCTTCCCGTGCGGGATCCCTGCGACCTCTGTGAGGGGATCGCCGGTCGCGAAGAGAGATGGGCAATCATCGATGAAGGCGAGCACACCCTGACCGTGATCAATCCCCGGCAGTTCGAGGTCGGGCAGTGCTGCGTGATCACCCGTCGGCACGTCGCGACGCTGCTCGACCTGTCCAGGGAGGAGTGCGAAGCCATCATGGTCGCGGCCAGGAGGGTCGCGCGCGCGCTCGCGGAGGCCTACCGGCCCCTCGGGATCCTCACCTTCCAGAACAACGGGGTCTACAGCGGGCAGGAGACCCCGCACTTCCATTTCCACGTGGTGCCTCGACAGGAGGGGAGTGACTGGGGCATCGGCCCGCCCCAGCTCGCCACCTTCGAAGGCGCGGGGCGCAGACGGGGCGCCGCGCACGATCCAGCGGGCGACGCGGAGCGGAGAGCGCGGGTCCAGGTCTCCGTGCGTCAGCTCATCGCGACCGCGGACCTGGTTCGTTCGCATCTCCCGGAGCACCGCTGACGACATCGTTTCCCGAATCCCGATCACGCCGCCCGTGGTGCCGAGGTCAGAGGGGCAGCCGGACACCTGCGCGCGCCTGCCTCGCCCGGGCGACCACCCCGAGACGACCGGGCCTCGGTGTGGTGCCCCCGGGTCGAGGAGCCCGGGGCAGGCGCGGTCGGACTACGGCGCGACCGACGTGGCCTGGTGCAGCAGGATCCGCCACTCCCCGGCCCGCTTGACCAGGACGTTCTTCTCACGCGCGCGTGTGATCCCCACCACCTCCGTGTCGATGTCGAGAACGGCGACCGTGCCGGTGAGGAAGGTCAGGTCGCGGATGGTGGAAACGCGCGTCGTTCCTGCAAAGACGCCGCTGAACAGATTGGTGTAGAGCCCCGTGAGCGCCGCCGGGTTGACGATCACGGCTCCGGTCGGACCCACCCACTCGATGATGTTCGCGTACTGGGCTGCATACGCTACCGGGTCGGAGCCCCAGGTCTCATCGAAGGTGGTCACGATCTGCTGGAACGCTTCCACGTCGTGCGGGCTGCCGGTGATGCTCGCCTGCCGTAACGGCGCGTTCGCGGGCGCCAATGCCACCGGTTCTTCGTTGCAGCCACTGGCAAATGTCGTCGCCAGCATGATGGCCCCGATGTTCCACGATCTTGACATGGTTTCCTCTCCCTGTGGAGTGAGCGCTTCGCGGGTCGTGTCCCCCACGTTGAGGCCCGGTGGTCACTCCGCGGTCAGCTACCGGTCACTTCGTGGTCAACCGGTCGCCGACGTACCGCCTGCAGCACCCGCCGCAGGAGGGTGAGGGGTGGGACCTGCTGGATGGCCATTGGAGTGCTTCATGAACGACACCTGACCCCATCCTGCTCGTACGTCATGACCATCCCCCGTCTACGTCATCTGGCCGAGGGCTTTCCCGAGCGGGTGAATGGAGGTTGAAGCAGGCAGACAGCTCTCATCCTCGCCCCGGAGGTCCCCGTGAACCGCTTCGGCCCGTTCGTCCTTCTGCTGGTTACCGGAGTTGGCGTCGGTATCCCGCTGGCCGCACAGGAAGTCCATGAGGCGCCTGCGACCGCGCGTTCCACGCTGTACCTCGAGCTTGGCGGAAACGGGGGGCTCTTCTCCCTGAACGCGGACCGCCGGGTGGGGGAGCGGTTGGTGCTCCGGGTCGGAGTCGCGGACTGGACGACGCAGGGTTGGACGTCCGATAGAGAAACGAGCCTTACCACCGTTCCGATCACGGCCTCGCACCTGTTCGGGACAGGGTCGAGCAGGTTCGAACTCGGGGGCGGACTCCTGGCCGGAAGGCGAACGGAGGAAGGAGGATTCTGGGGGGAGCCCAGAACATCGGGC
>JBJHBX010000027.1:0-15649 GCA_050485725.1 Gemmatimonadales bacterium
AATCCCCCCGCGCTGGCGGAGAGAGCCCATGTTCCCCAAGGTGACCCGGCGCGAATCCCTGAAGACCATGGGCCTCCTGCTGGGCGGCACCTTCTTTCCGTGGTCGCCGCACGCCCGGAACGAGGCCGGGGATCCCTTCATCCTGCCCGATCCAGGCACGCTTTTCACCCCCGATCGCCCGGTCACGGCCATCACCCTGGGAGCGGGGGCTCGGGGCAACACCTACGGCAGCTTCGCGCTGGCCTACCCGGAACAGATCGACATCGTGGGGGTGGCGGAGCCGATTCCCATCCGGAACGAAAGGTACGCCGCCGCCCATGGCATCCCCGATGCACACAGGTTCGAGACCTGGGAACACGTCTTCGAGCGCCCGAAGTTCGCCGATGCGGTGATCATCACCACCCCCGACGACCTCCACTACGGGCCCTGCATGGCCGCCCTCCGGCAGGGGTACGACATCCTGCTCGAGAAGCCCATTTCCCCGTCGGAGGAAGAGTGCCTGGAGATCCTGGCGCTGACCCGCGAGACGGGGCGGATCGTGGCGGTATGCCACGTGCTCCGCTATGCCCCATACTTCGTGAAACTGCGTGAGCTCATGCTTTCGGGAGCGATCGGGCGGGTCGTGAGCCTCCAGCACTTCGAGCCCATCGAGCACGTGCACATGGCCCACTCGTTCGTGCGCGGGAACTGGCACGACAGCAGGGCCACGGCACCCATCATCCTGGCCAAGTCATCGCACGACCTGGACATGCTGAGGTGGCTCGTGGACCGGCCGAGCCGCCAGATCCAGGCTTTCGGAGACCTCTCCTGGTTCCACGAGGGGAACGCACCTCCGGGTAGCACGCCCCGATGCATGGATGGCTGCGCGGTGGAAGCCGAGTGCCCATACTCGGCCATGCGCATCTACCATCGGAACCGGAGCTGGCTCTACGTCTTCGATCTTCCCGACGACCGCTCGGAGTGGGATGCGGCGATCCTCGAGAACCTCCGGACGACGAACTATGGCCGGTGCGTCTACCGGATGGATAACGACCAGTGCGACCACTACGTCTCGAACATCCTGTTCGAAGACGGGGTCACCGCCAGCTTCTCGATGGAGGCCTTCACCCCGTGGGGACGGCGCCGCACCCGGATCATGGGAAGCCTGGGATTCATCGAAGGCGACATGAACCAGATGGCCGTCTACGACTTCAGGACCGGCGAGCGCGAGGTCATCGAGACCCGGGTGCTCGACGTGGACCAGTACGCGGGTTCGGGGCACGGGGGCGGTGACTGGCGCCTGATGGCGAACTGGGTCGAAGCCGTTGCCCGGCAGGATGCGTCGCTCCTGACCTCGAGCCTCGATGCCTCCGTCGAAAGCCACGTCATGGCCTTCGCCGCGGAGCGGAGTCGCCTGCGGGGGACGGTGGAGCCCGTGCGGGTGTAGGGTCGTGGAACTCCTCCCCTCCCTTGAAGGGGTCCCACTGAGGGAGCTCAGGATACCCGTGCAGGGGGTTCATCTGCGCGTGGTGGAAGCGGGGCCTGACACGGGTCCCCCCGTGATCCTCCTCCACGGTTTTCCCGAGTTCTGGTACGGATGGCGGAAGCAGGTTCCGGCGCTGGCACGGGCCGGGTACCGGGTCTGGGTGCCGGATCAGCGAGGGTACGGCGCAAGCGACAAGCCGGCCCGGGTCGCGGACTACGCGGTGGAGACCCTCGCCCTGGACGTGGTGGGTCTCGTGGATGCCGCCGGCGTGGAACGGGCCGCGGCAGTCGTCGGACACGACTGGGGTGCGGCGGTGGCCTGGTGGGTCGGGATCGCGCACCCCGACCGCCTCGAGCGTCTCGTGATCCTGAACGTCCCCCACCCCTCGCGCGGGGTGATGAGGGCGGTGATCAGGAAGCGGCCCCGCCAGCTCCTCAAGAGCTGGTACATCTTCGCGTTCCAGCTCCCCTGGCTCCCGGAGGCGCTCCTGCGTTGTCAGAACGGACGGCTCCTGGCGTCCGGCCTCAGGGGGAAGACGCCCGAATCAATCACCCGCGAGGACAGGAACAGGTACCGCGAGGCCTGGAGGGCGCCCGGCGCCCTGACCGGCATGTTGAACTGGTACCGCGCCATGCTCCGTCATCCTCCCCGGTCATCCGGCTCCACCCGGGTCACCGTGCCCACCCTGATCCTCTGGGGAGAACGGGACCGCTACCTGTCGAAGGGGCTGGGACCCCTCAGCCTCGACCGCTGCGAGCAGGGGCGGCTCGTGACTTTCCCCGAGGCCACCCACTGGCTGCAGCATGACGAACCGGAAGGGGTGAACCGGGAGATCCTCGCGTTTCTCGACAATGCCGCCGCCGACCCGCCGGCCTCACCATGACCCTCAGGCCTCGATTGAACACGGCCACAGGTGGTCGGGCCTGGGGGCGACCGGGGGGTGATCGGGCTGGACGGCACGGGCCGGCTCTGGACGCTCCCACGCTTCGTCCGGACTCCCCTCCCCGCCTCGAGGTGCATGGTCCAGCGCGGCCAGGCTGTGACCCGCACGTCCGCGCGGGTGTGAGTCGGTCGCCCGTCAGGGCGAATTCGACACCTCGACGTGCGAGGGAAACCCATGGTAACCGAGCGCCGCGGGCGGGTAGAGCACTCGTGGGTAGCCCAGGCACTGGCAACCTGCCTCCGAGGGCCCGGCCACCGTCACTCTGATCGTCCAGTCTCCGGTGGCGGCCCCGTGGGGGATTTCCACGGTTCCCGACCATGTCCCGTCTTCGGGGGAACCCTCGACGAGCGAGAGGAACAGGGTGATCGACGTCCCGTCCGGAGCCGTGAGGCGGACCATGACGTCTCCGACCTGGACCTCGGAGTAGGCCCGGGCGGTGACCACGACCTGCGCGGGGCCGGTCGAGACATCCACGGCACCGGGGACGAGCTCCAGGTCCGCAAGCCCGATGCTGGGGTACCGGCCCGAAGCCGAGAAGTGCACCGGAACGAGGCCCTCGACGGCGGCGGTGGCCAGGCCATTCCCGACGAAGTCCACGAACCAGGAGGCGGAAGCCAGGCCATCGGCATCGGTTGCCGGAGTTCCTTCCAGGGCGCCCTGGGCCGCGGTCCAGGCCACCGGGACTTCGGGAACGGGGCGGCCGTCGAGGTCCACCACGCGGACCACCAGCGCTTCCACGGTGTGACCCGGGATCAGAACCTCCTGCCCGTCGCCGGTCACGATCTGGAGCTGCGCCGGCACGGGCGCCGGTGCGGTGCCACCGTCACAGCCGACAACCCCCGCCAGGACCGCGACGAGGAGTGCCGCGGAGCGACCGGTGCCGCACGGGTGACCGCCCCACCGAAAGGGGACGCGCGCGAGGCACATGAGGACCTCACCGTGAAAGGGACGAATGGCTGGCCTTTTCAACCATGCAGCCACCCGGACCGGAGGGCAAGGATACCGCCTTCGCGAGCCCGATCCCGCCTCCGCGGTCTCGTCCCCCGATGCTCCCGCACCCGAAGGTCCGTCGCTCCTGGCCCCTCACGAATCCCGGAGCACCACCTCCCGCTCCCGGTCCAGGTGCGCGCGGACCTCGGCCATGAAGTCCCGGAAGCCGGGGTGGTCCCGGAGGGTCGGAAAGTGGAAACGGAAGTTGGCCTCGGAGGGGTAGAAGTCGAGCCACCCGTCATCGAGCCCCGCCTGGAGCGTCGCCACCGCCTCGTCATGCCGACCCTGGAGTGACAGAACGGTGGCATGGGACCAGGTGAGGCAGCGGCCGGCGCACCGGGCCCGCGCACCGGGTAGCTCGCGCTCCACCATGGCAAGCCGCCCATCGACCCCGGCCTGGTCCCCCATCAGCCAGCGTGCCTGGGCCACACGCAGCCGGGCCGCGATGCGTGCCGTATCCCATGCATCCCCCTCGGGCACCGCCGCTTCCATCCGCTCCGCCCACCCGAGCGCCGCCTCCGGATTCCCGAGCGCGATCTCCCCATCGAAGAGCCAGCCCCAGCTGAACTCCCGGTCACCGGTCTCCTCGATGGCCGCGTCGACCGCCCGCCGAGCCGCCTCCGGGTCGCCGCCCCGAAGCGCACGGTACATCTCGAAGGTCGTGAGCAAAGCGGAACCCGCTACGGCCTCCGATTCACGGCGAAGCCAGACTGCGGCGCCCTCGTCGTCCCCGATCAGGACATGGACCTGGAAGAGGATTCCCTGGCCCCAGCCCTCCTCCGGACCCACCTGGACCAGCCGGCGCCCCAGGTGCGCCGCCTCAGCAATCTCCAGGCGCCTCAGGTAATGCATGGCAAGACTGGCCAGGGCTTCAGCGTGGTTCGGGTCGAGTTCGAGGGCCCGGCGCAACTGGAGGGCCGACAGGTCCCGGAAGCCCCGCACCTCGTGCATTCGGGCGAGGGCCACGTACCCGTCGGGCAGGTGGGGTCCGAGCTCGACGGCCCTCCGGGCGTGGAATGCGGCCGAATCCATCCTGGCCTCGAAGGGGAGGGGCCCGCCGAAGAGGAAGATGCCGGCGAGTCCGGCGTGAGGCGCAGCGTAGGCCGGGTCCAGTTCGAGGGCCCGGCGGAACAGACGTTCGGCGGCGGCATCGGACTCCTGCCAGTCGTCGAACCCCTGGGCATCGACGGCCATCCACGCCATGCGGCCCTGCCGCATGAGATCGTAGGCCTCGAGGTTCGTGGTCCCGGGGGTGGCGAGGCGTCGCCCCTGTTCGGGGGTGAGCTGGAGTTCAAGCGCACGGACGATGGCGCCGGTGATCTCGCCCTGGATGCCGAAGAGATCCTCGGACTTCCGGTCGTAGCGCTCGGACCAGAGGCTCCGATCGGTGCCGGCATCGACGAGGCCGGCCGAGACGCGGAGACGCCCATCCACCCGCTGGGCGGTGATCTCGACCACGTGGCTCACCCCGAGCTCCTCCGCGATCTCCCCCACCCGTTTCCCGCTTCCCCGGTAGCTCAGCGCCGAGGTCCACGAGGTGACCCGGACCCCGGGCACCCGGCTCAGTCGGGCCTGCACCTCCTCGCCCACCAGGTCCACGATGCCGTCGTCATCGGGGGTGCCTCCGCCGGACCGCACCGGGAGGACCACGAGGGACCGCTCCTCCACCTCGGTCATCGAGGCCGCCGCCTGGGATGCGCCCATTCCCCCGCGGAGCGCCATGCCGATCCCCACGAAGACGAGCACGACGAGGGATGCGAAGGCCCAGAGGGGGAGCCGGGAGCCCTCGGGTGGCGCCGGAGCTGCGCGGGATGTGGACGATCCGGTGGATGCGAAGGGCCCGGTCGTCGGCGCCACGCCCTCGGTAACCCCTCCCGGGGGCCCGTCGGCGGCCACCCCGTCGGTACGCTCGAGTCCCTCCGGGCCCACGTCGAAGATCCAGGCAAAAAGGATCGCGAAGGGGAAGCCGGCGAGGGCGAGGACCACCACCAGGGTCAGAGACCAGTCGGGGAGCTCCAGGGCCCGGAAGATCACGTCGGCGACCTGGGCGACCACGAAGGCCAGTGCACCGTAGGCGATGGCCACCTTCACCACCCGACGACGACGCAGCTCCTGGACGAGCTGGCGCAGGGATGAGGCGCGAAGGTCCAACGGAACTCTGCGGGTCAGGAAAGGGAACGGCGCGGGCCAGGTCTCCGGGACCCATCCCCCGGACCTCGGCGACGCCATGGGTCCGTGGCCCGTAAATGGGCACGGGGGAACGCGTTCGTCAAGTAGGCCACCTGCATGCCGCCCTTGGACCGGTCCAGCGCAACCCGGTCCCTCCAGCCGGCATCGCGGCGCCGAGTTCCTCACACTGGTACGAATCCTCAGGGGAATGCTACGTCACCATGCGTAGCGTGGCGCATCCTTCCCCGTTTGAGCTTTCAGGCTGCAGAAGGCGAGACCTGTCCGGACTCGGAGGGAGGTACCATGAACGGAAGCTTCGCGCGATCGATGAAATCCGGGGCCGTCGCCGCGGTCATGATCACGGTCACGGGGTGCAGCGACTCGCCCACCTCAGCGTTCGGGGGCGCGGACGACGGCCCCGAGATCCGGGCGGGCACGCTCCCGTCGCTCGAGGCGATCGATCTCGCGCTGCTGGGCGGGGCCCGCATCGCCTTCCAGCGTTTCCATCCCGGCAGCGAGGCGACAGGCGTCTACCTCGTCGATGGCCGGACCGGGACGGTCACCACGCACCTCGGCGGAACCGTGCTTTCGGCGCCGGTGGTCTCGCCGAACGGAGACGAGATCGCATTCACCGCCCTGACACCCTTCGTGCCGGGGCAGGACCCGACCCTGTGGGACGTCTACGTGACCCGCCTCGACGGGAGCCAGCGGCGCCAGATCTCCTCGTTTCCTCGAAACGAGGGCCCCCCCGGGTGGAGCCCACAGGGGAAGGTTCTGTTCAGCCACGCTCCCAGCCTTTCGGTCGTGTACATCTACGAGCAGTCGCCGGTGCAGGGTCCCGGAGACCGCAGGCTCGTTCACCGATTCGCGAGCCAGGGAGGAACCGCCTGGCGTTTCTCCGATCAATCCCCGTCCGCGGATCCGGACGGCCGGATCGCCATCGCGGCCGGGGGCATGGACAACGCGGGCATCCACATCTTCGACCCGGCCGGCGGCGAGATCACCCGTGTCCACGAAGCGGAGGATCGGTGGTGGCCCAGAACTGCCGCCTTCTCCCCCGATGGCAACCGGATCGCCTTCCTCGAGACCCGGAGGTCCCAGACCTCGAGCGCCAAGCAAACCCGGGTTTCCGCCCTGGAGCTCGAGACGGGAGACGTGCGGGTTCTCGGGGTGATCGAGGGCACGTTCGGGAGCAGCCTCGGCCCGGGTACCGACTTCTCCCTCTGCTGGACGCACGATGGCGCCCGCATCGTGTTCACCGCGACCACGACCGGGCACCTGCAGTCGCACGTCCACGTGGTTCCCGCCGATGGCTCGGCGCCTCTCGAGCGCCTCACGGCCGCCCCGAACGTCGTGGACCGGAGCGTTTCCTGCCCCCGGGGAAGTTGATCGGCAGCCCCGGGGCGGATCTCGCGGGCCGTGAAGCGGCTGCGACTTCGTGCCGCCTACGGCGTGAGCTGCCCCGAGCGTGTGGCGGAGCGGTACACCGTTCCGTCGACGAGCTCGGGGAAGTTGATGAACCCGGTGCCCTGCCACCCGGAGCCGCTGGCGTTCCACGTGGTCGAGACTCCGCCCAGGAGACTCCAGCGTGACTGCCAGCCGTCCAGTCCCGAGAGGTCCGGAACTTCGAGGTCGGCCATGGTGGCCCCCTGGAGGTAGGCCTCGGTCGCCGCTACCGAGACCTGGCGACCGTCACCCGAGGCGCCGAACTGGCTCGCCACGAAGTAGACGAAGCGGTTGTACTCGGGCTGAAGGGTCCACTGGGCTCGCAGGCGGGCGTTCGCCGCCGTCCCCACGCTCGTAACCGTCGGCGATGCGAGGGAGGGGCCCAGCGTCACCGTCCGGTCCTGCATCTCGCGGAACCCGATCCCCGCCTGGCGCGTGGCGGGCACCTGCCCCGGCGCGGGGTTCAGCTGTGTCGTCGCCACCTGCAGGAAATGCAGGTCGCCGGCCTCGAGGCGGTCGGCGGGGACCCCGTAGGCCGTCTGCGTGGCTGCGCCACCGATTCCGGTGAAGTAGGCGCCGATGCTTCCCCGGGTGGTGGTGAAGAGCCCGGTGAGGACCACCGACTCGCCCCCCGCAAGGCCATTCACGGTGACGTTGCCGGTCGCGGGGGCGAACCCCTCCGCGTTGAAGTCAAGCGGTGCCAGGGTGCCGCCATCCGGGGGGTTCAGGCCGCGGCGAATGATCATGCGGTTCGCGGCGAGCGAAGGGTTCTGCGGATTGCTCAGGTCGAAGGTGGCGCGGGCGGCCAAGAGGTTCTGTGGGCCACCTTCGACATTCGTCATCGAGAAGGTGTTCCCCTGCGCTCCGGAAACGGTTGCGAACCCGCTCCCCATCGAGATGAAGGCCGTCTCGAGCGGGCCCAGCCCTGTCACGGAGCCGTTCACCGTCCTCGTGACCTCGACCCCCTCGCACTGGTTCTGGCCGACGAAGACCATTTCCTCGCGGGTGAAGAGGAAGACCTGCGTGAGCGGCGCTCCGTCGTCCTCCGTGACGTACGCCACGGCGCCCCGGCTTCCGTCGACCTGGAACCGGTAGACGTTCTCGTCGTCGCCCGTGACGCGGGTCCAGGGACCGTCACCGTCGCGGAAGGCAAGCCAGACCGGAATGCCGGCGTACTCGCAGAAGGCCCAGGCCACGTTCCCCACGCCTCCCCCTCCCCCCGGCGTCACCGAGAGGCCGAGCTGCGTGCTCCGGGGATTGATGCCGGCGGCGTTCCCGGTGATCGTGACGGTGGCATTACCGATGGCGGCCCCTGCTGCGGCCGTGAGCGTCAGCGTGGAGCTGGTTCCGGTGGGGGCGCCGGGATCGAAGGTGGCCGTCACACCGCCCGGAAGTCCGGTGGCGGTCAGGGTGACGGCGCCCGCAAAGCCCCCCGACCGCGTGATCTGCACCGCCACGGTGGCGGAACTGCCCCGCTCGATGCTCAGCGTCGCGGGGTTCGCCGCCAGCGTGAAATCGGGAACGGGCGCGGCAGCCACCACGATCGAAAGGCTCGCCGATGCCTGCTCGACCCCCTGCCCCGTCGCGCGCACCGTGGCCTGCAGCGTGCCAGCCGCAACCGAGCCCCCGACCTGGAGGGTGAGCACTCCCGAGGTGGCCCCCCCGGCGACCGTCACCGGCTGCGCCGTCACGCCCGAGGGACCCTCCACGCTCAGCGTGACCGCTCCGCTGAAGCCCCCCGCGCGGGCCACGTTCACCGTGACCTGCCCGGTCTGCCCGGCGATCACGTTGATGGTTGCGCTCGACAGGGTGATGGATACGGACGGCGACGGCCCTCCGCCACCGGGACCCGTGGGGTTGCCATCGCCGCCGCCACAGCCCGAGACGGCAAGGGGCACGACCAGCGCAAGAAGGGACGCCAGGAAGCGGGGGACTCGGATCACGGGGTGACCACTCCTTCAGGGGCGACGCATTGGCGGCATGGGGCGTCCCGCGGGCGGATAGTAGCCCGCGGACCCGACCCCTTCTGCAAGAGCCATGCGTAGAAGAAGGTCCTCGGCTGTCAGTCCCCTCCGGCCCCGTCTGCCCGGGCCCCGTCCGGACCATGGGTCGGCTCCGTGTCCTCGTACCCCCAGGGCGCCGGCGGGGGAGAAACGGGGTTCGCGAGGTCGAAGGCCCACCGAAGCGCGCGATCGAAATCGGTCCGGGTCAGGCGGTAGGCGAAGATCTCGCCGGGGGTGATCTCCATCCGCCAGATGTTCCGATCGGCGCCCGAGACGAACTCGCCGATGACCTCGCGGGTGAAGGCGTCGGCGGGGAAGGTCTGGATCGACGCGGTCCCGGGCTCGTCGGTGTCCCCTCCGTACTGGGTGACCTCCTCCTCGGTCCCGTCGTCGTGCCGGTGGTCGTGCTTGAGACGGATCCCGTCGGGGGTGCGCGTCAGGATCCAGGTGCGGGACCGGTTCCAGCTCCCGTCGTCGGGGTTTCCGACGTGCACGGGAATCCGGATCTCGTCAGGCATGCACTGTCGCACGTGCATCACGTACGGTGCGTCGATGCGCTCGAAGGCCTGGCCGCAGAGCGCCAGGATCGATCGCCAGAAGGCGTCCTGGGACGCTGGAAGGGTGTGTTCCGACCGTTCGAGGAGTTCCTGCTGGCCGTGGGCCCGCCCAGGGAGCAGGGTCGTCCCGATCAGGAGGAACGCGGAAATCAGCAGGATGCCGCCGCGTGGGGAGGGAGTCTTCACGTCGGGCCTCCGGAGCCGGGATGCGGAAGGTGGCGCCAACGGGCGCGCGAAGCCCCACGCTGGAAGGGAGCGGGGCCTCGCGCAACCTCGCCGGCGATCAGGCCAGGTCGAATCGATCCAGGCCCATGACCTTGTCCCATGCCCGCACGAAGGCGAGGACGAAGGTCTCCAGCGCATCGTCCGACGCGTACGCCTCGGCGAGCGCCCGGAGCTGCGAGTTCGAGCCGAAGACGAGGTCCACCCGGGTCCCCGTCCACCTGAGTTCGCCGGTGGACCGGTCCCGCCCCTCGAACTCCCGCTCCTCGTCGGACAGGGCGGTCCAGACCGTGCTCATGTCGAGCAGGTTCGAGAAGAAGTCGTTCGAGAGGGTCCCGACGCGGTTCGTGAAGACCCCGTGCTCCGAGCCACCGTGGTTGGCACCGAGTACCCGGAGGCCGCCCACGAGGACCGTCATTTCCGGCGCCGACAGTGTCAGGAGCTGTGCCCGGTCCACGAGGAGCTCTTCAGGTGAAAGGGTGAAGTCGGTGCGCTGGTAGTTCCGGAACCCGTCGGCGAGCGGCTCGAGGGGCTCGAACGACTCGGCGTCGGTCTCGTCGGCGGAGGCGTCGGTACGCCCCGGCGCGAAAGGAACGGTCACCTCGACGCCGGCCCTCCGCGCCGCCTCCTCCACCGCCGCACATCCCCCGAGCACGATCAGGTCCGCGAGCGAGATCCGCTTCCCGTCGGACCGGGACGCATCGAACTCGGCGCGGATCTCCTCGAGCACCTCCAGCACCTTCGAAAGCCTTGCGGGCTCGTTCGCATCCCAGTCCTTCTGGGGCGCCAGCCGGATCCGTGCGCCGTTCGCTCCGCCCCTCATGTCGGAGCCGCGGAAGGTCGAGGCGGAAGCCCACGCGGTGGACACGAGCTCCGGAACCGAGAGACCCGAGTCGAGAAGCTTTCGCTTGAGCGCCGCCACCTCGGCGTCGTCCACGAGGGGATGATCAACCCGGGGAACCGGGTCCTGCCAGATGAAGTCCTCGTCGGGCACCTCGGATCCCAGGTACCGGACCTTCGGCCCCATGTCGCGGTGCGTGAGCTTGAACCACGCCCTGGCGAAGGCGTCGGCCAGCGCCGCGGGGTTCTCATGGAAGCGACGGGAGATCGGCTCGTAGATCGGGTCCACCTTCAGCGAGATGTCGGTCGTCGCCATCATCGGAGCGCTCCGCTTCCCCGGGATGTGCGCATCCGGAACGAGTTCCGCAGCCGCCGGATCCGTGGGAGTCCACTGCCAGGCACCGGCCGGGCTCTTCGTCAGTTCCCACTCGTAGCCGAAGAGCATGTCGAAGTACTCGTTGTCCCACCGGGTCGGGTTCGGGGTCCAGGCACCCTCGAGCCCGCTCGTGGTGGCGTCGGCGCCGACGCCCGATCCGTGGCGGTTCGTCCAGCCGAGCCCCTGCTCGGCCAGCGTCGCGCCTTCGGGTTCCGGTCCCACGAGGGCGGGATCACCCGCACCGTGCGCCTTTCCGAAGGTGTGCCCCCCGGCGATCAGGGCCACGGTCTCCTCGTCGTTCATCGCCATGCGGGCGAAGGTCTCGCGGATGTCACGCGCCGCCGCGAGCGGATCGGGCTTCCCGTTCGGGCCCTCCGGATTCACGTAGATGAGCCCCATCTGCACGGCCGCGAGCGGGTTCTCGAGCTCCCGCTCCCCGGTGTACCGGGCATCGCCCAGCCACTCGGCCTCGGGGCCCCAGTAGATGTCGAGCTCCGGCTCCCAGCGGTCCGGCCGGCCACCCCCGAAGCCAAGGGGCTCGAAGCCCATCGACTCGAGGGCCACGTTCCCCGCGAAGATCATCAGGTCGGCCCACGAAATCCGGTTCCCGTACTTCTTCTTCACGGGCCAGAGGAGGCGGCGGGCCTTGTCCAGGTTCCCGTTGTCGGGCCAGGAGTTGAGGGGCGCGAAGCGCTGCGTGCCGGACGATCCCCCGCCCCTGCCGTCGGCGGTCCGGTACGTCCCGGCGCTGTGCCATGCCATGCGGATGAAGAAGGGGCCGTAATGCCCCCAGTCGGCAGGCCACCACGCCTGGGAGTCGGTCATCAGCTCGAGCAGGTCCGTGCGCAGGGCATCCAGGTCCAGCGACCGGAAGGCCTCGGCGTAGTCGAAGTCCGGACCCATCGGGCTCGCCACCGGCGCGTTCTGGTGCAGCATCGCCAGGTTCAGCTGGTTCGGCCACCAGTCGCGATTGGACCTGACGCCCGCAGTCGTTGCGGTTCGAGCCCCGTGCATCACCGGGCACTTCCCACCGTTTCCACCTGCCGTTCCTGCCATTTCCTCGACTCCCTTCCGTTCGGTGCGTTGGTTTGGGACCAGCGTCCACGACCCCTCAACGTTAACAAGAATGACTACGGACTGGCACCACTCGGTACCCCGTGCGCGGCACGGCGTGCTTTCGCAGGTCACAGGCGCCGCGTACCTTGCCCCTTCCCCGTCCCCGGGATGCGACGGGTGCAGACCCGCTCTCCCGCAACAGGCTCGCCACCGTTTCCCTCCCCGATGCCCGACGTCTCCCGTTTCGTGGTGACGGTGTCCGACGCACGCCGTCGTGGCCCCCCCCTCCCATGATGCCACCGGTACCGGAGGCGCTTTCCCGCGCGCTCGACGGTGAATTCGAGCTCCTCCGCCTGCTTGGAACCGGGAACTCGGCCGCCGTCTACCTGGCCAGGGAGCGCGCTCTCGGGCGCCTCGTGGCCATCAAGGTCATGCGGGAGGAGCTCGCCGCCGACGAGACCGCCCGGCGCCGGTTCGAGCGCGAGGCGCGAGCGGCCGCATCGCTTTCGGAGCACCCCGACGTGGTATCGGTCCACCGGTACGGACGGCTCCCCGACGAGACACCGTACCTGGTCATGCGCTACGTGAAGGGGCGCACCCTCGAGGAACGGATCGCGGCCGAGGGGCGGCTCCCGGTGGAGGAGGCGAAGCGGGCGCTGGGCCAGGTCGCCGCCGCGCTCTCCGCTGCGCACGCGGCGGGGATCGTTCACCGCGATGTGCGGCCGGGGAACGTCTTCTGGGACGACGACCGGAACCGGGCCTACCTGAGCGACTTCGGGATCGCGGCGGTCCTCGAGACCAGCGTCATGGATGCCGTGGCCCTCACGACCCCCGGCATCCGGCTCGGGGATCCCCGCTACCGGAGTCCCGAACAACTGCTGGACGAGCCCGTGACCGAGCAGGCCGACGTTTACCAGTGGGGGCTCCTTGCCTTCGAGCTCCTGGCCGGCGAGGGTCCCTTCGTCGGGACGAGCGCCGCCCAGATCGTCAGGGACCGCCTGACCGGCACCCCCCGGGACCTTCGGGTCCTCCGGCCCGAGGTTCCAGAGCGCCTTGCCGATCTCGTCCACCGCGCGCTCACGCGGGAGCCGAACCGGAGGCCCCGGGCGGCCGACCTGGTCCGGGTCCTCGATGAGGGAACCGGGGGCGTGGCAGCAGGAGCGGTCATCGCACCCGCGGGAACCGCCCAGCCTCCCACCGACCTGGCCGAGATCATCCGTCGACGGGTGCCCCAGGTGGTGGGGCTTGCCATCGCCTTCGGGGTCGGACTGATCGGACTCGTGTCCGCTCTTGCCCAGCGATACCCGATTCCGGGATGGGCCTTCGACTTCTCCATCGCCACCGCCATCGCGGTCCTGCTGGCCTCGGCCGTCGTGGCCTGGTTCCACGGCGAGAAGGGACGACAGGAGGCGCCACCGCTGGAGTATGCGCTCCTCGGCACCATCGTGCTGGCCTGGATCGGGACCGGAATCCTGCTCTTTCTCCGGGCATGATGGGCCGGGCAAGTCATGCCCCCGTCCGGACTCGATTTCGTGGACGCGTCCGCCCAGGTGCTGCATACTACCTTCACCGGGCTCCGTGAATCACCCCAGCCACAGGCGCGAGTGACCCCGTAATGCAGGAACTGGCCAGGCGGGTGCGTGAGCGGAAGCTCGTGCAGTGGGGCGCGGCGTACCTGGCCGCGGCGTGGCTGCTCCTGCAGGTCGTCGCGCTCCTCGGCGACAGCTTCCAGTGGTCTCCTGCGGTGGTCCGGGGGCTCGTCGCGATCCTGGCGGCGGGCTTCCTGGCTGCCCTGGTGCTCGCCTGGTACCACGGCGAGCGGGGGGAACAGAGTGCCACCGGCGTCGAGATCCTGATGCTCACCGGGATCTTCGCGATGGCCGCGGCCCTGCTGATGCTGGTTTCGGGGACCGGCGACACCGAACGCGCGGCTCGGCCAGGGGAGTGGACCTCGGTCGCCACACCGGTGGGGGACGCGACAGCCGCGGACGCCGGGACCCGGACGGCTGCATCCCGGCTGACCCCGGTCTACGCAGGATCGGTTGCGGTCCTCCCCTTCGACGATCTGGCCGGTGGTCCCGGGGCGGACTATTTCGCCGAGGGGATCACCGAGGAGATCATCGGCGAACTGGCCCGCATCCGGGGGCTCAAGGTGATTTCACGGACCTCGGTGGTCGCGCTGAAGGGAAGCGGACTCACCCTTCCGCAGATCGCGGACACCCTGGGCGTGCGGCACGTGCTCGTGGGCTCCGTTCGTCGGGCAGGAGACCGGTTTCGCGTTTCCGTCCAGCTGATCGAAGCAGCGAGCGATGCGCATTCGTGGGCCGAGACCTTCGACCGGGAGATCGACGACATCTTCGCAGTGCAGGAGGAGGTCGCCCGCCGGGTCGCGGTGGCCCTGCTCACCCGCATCGAGATCTCCGATCCCCGAGGTCCGGGCTCGAGAACCGAGCGCTCCGCGGCCTACGACGCGTATCTCCGTGGAACGGCTGCGCGCCAGGGGCAGAGTCTGGAGGCGCTCACGCAGGCCATCGAGGCCTTCGAGGAGGCGATCGGCCTGGATCCGTCCTTCGCCCCTGCCCATGCGCACCTCTCCCATGCCCAGTCCCTGTGGGCCCTCTTCGCCTACCCGGGGGGGACCGCGCTCTACCGACGGGCCGCGCAGGCGCTCGAACTGGCCACCCGGGCGGTGGAACTCGACCCTTCCCTGTCCGACGCCCACGCGAGCCTCGGACACGCACGGATGCGCGCCGGAATGCCGTTGGAGCTGGCGCTGGCCGACCTGGAGAGGGCCGTCGCGCTCGCACCGGGTTCGGCGGAGGCTCGCCTCCTTCACGCGGTCGTCCTGGCCGCGGCCGGCCGACACGCCGAAGCGGTACGATCCGCCGAAATCGCGGTGGCCCTCGACCCCCTTTCGCCGGGCGGCCATGACTTCCTGGCGGTAGGCCTGGCGCTCAGTGGCCACTTCGAAGCGTCGCTGGCGAGCGCCCGAACCGCCCGGGCCCTGGAGCCCGGGTTCCCGAACCCGCTGCGGCAGGAGGCGCGGGCCCTCCTGCTGCTCGGGCGTTTCGACGAGTGCCTGTCCGGGGACGTGGGCCCCTTCCTGGGCCTCCGGGCAAGCTGCCTGCACGCGGCCGGCGCCACGACGGAGGCCAGGAATCTCGCCGACAGCCTTGCCGCGATCTTCGCATCCCCGGATCGGGATTTCCCGCTGGCGCGAGCATCAGTCGCGATGGACCTTGCCGAGCACCACGCGTGGCTCGGGGACGCAGCGGAAGCCCTCGCCTGGGTGCGAAGGAGCGCGGAGTCGACACCCCCGAACTTCATCCTGGTCCAGGCCGCGACCTTTGCCGGCGCGTACCGGGACCCCCGCTTCGCGAGGGAACTTGCCCTGGTGCGCGAGGAGGTCCGCGCGAGGGTGGAAGCGTCGATGGGAGTACCGGACACCGGCGCAACCGCCACCCGCTGACGAATCCCGAGACGCGACAACCTCCCGCCCCCCGCACCCATGTCCCGCCCACTCCAGCGGCTCCGCGAGCGAAAGCTCTTCCAGTGGGGCGTCGCGTACCTCGCGGGTGCCTG
>JBJHBX010000028.1:0-15407 GCA_050485725.1 Gemmatimonadales bacterium
CCGCTCGCAGATGGGGGACCACGTCTACACCCTCGAGGTGGCGAGCTCGCCCTCGGGCAGGTAAACCCGATCGGTCGCGCCTACCAGCTCCAGCTGAAGTTCACCACCGGCAGGACCACCGTTCCCCGGATGTCACCCTGGGGAGAGGCGAGTCCCAGGTCGGCGGAGAGGCGCTCGCCGAAGAAGCGGACACCCCCCGAGAGGACCCCTCCCCCCGAGGGAAAGAGGTAGTTCTCGGTCATGACCTTGACCGCCGGTGCGACCCGCCGCTCGCCTCCGAGCATCAGCGCCGGGCGGTCGCCCATTTCCCCCCGGTCGTAGCCCCACCCCACCCCGACGTGGAGTCCGCCGTCGGGATCGCCGAACGACGACACCCCGTAGACGATCCCCGCCGACTCGGCGGACCCCCCACCGAAGAGGGCGAGGACCCCGGCCGCCAGTTCGAAGCGCTCACCCTGGATGATTCCCACCTTGGGCGCGAACCAGAAGGGGCGTCCCTGTTCACCCGAAAAGAAGACCAGCGGCGTGCCCCCCGAAACGATGACCCGGTCGGTCGCGGCCACCGCCACGATCGGAAAGAAGAGCTGGAAGACCGACAGGTACCCGTCGCCGGCGGGAAGCGTCCGCGCGGTGGGACCGAAGAAGAGCCGGGTCCGGTTCGGGTCGTCGCGCCAGAAGTCGCCGTCCACGACCCGCCCCCGCGCCACCGAGATCCGCCGCACGTCGGCCAGTCGGAACTCGAGGACCTGGCCCGAGGCGAGCCGGAAGCGGAAGGGGTCGCCGGTCTCGATCACCCGGCCGAAAAGCGTCGACCCGTCACGCAGCACGAGCTCCTGCGTCACCCCCTCGGCAGGAACCACCACCGGTGCGGCGGGCTCCTGCGCGGCGAGCGCCCCCGCGCCCGTCAGGGGCCAGGGACCGACAGGGGCGTCTCCGCCCGGCGGGGCGGGGAGCCCGAGAAGCAGCGGGACCAGGACCACGAACGGCCGGACACGAGCGAGCAACGGGACCTCCGGGAGCACGAAACGAGGGGTGCGCCTTGGCGCAGGGACCCGCACCGGGCCCCCATGAAAGATCGCATCGCATTACCCCGTAGCGGCTTGAAAGAAACGACGTAGCAGTCCCCCAAGGGGCACGTTGCGCCTAGCCGCCCGCCGCGAGGGCCCCCTCGGTCCGCACCGTTCCCCCCTTCGCCGTCGAGATCGTCACCCGCACCGCGAGCTCCGCATCCCCTTCAGCGACCACGACCCAGCGCACGACCCGGCTTCGCTCGGTGACCGCGTCGGTGTGCGGGTTCGTGCCCGCCAGGTGCGGAAAGCGCACCCGCCCGTTCCCCTCCTCGACCCGGCCCCCCTCCACCTCGAGCACCGCGAGCGGCTCCGGGACCACCGGATCCACCACCCGCCCCGAGGCCGTCTCCCGCCCCTCGGCGCCCCGCTGCGTCAGGTGGGTCGGAAGCCACCCCTCGTTCGTCACGGTGACCTCGACGGCCACCCGACCCCCGCCAAGCGCCTCGAAGCGCAGCTCCGAAACCCGCACCAGCGGCGAGCGGGCCGCCATCTCGAGAATCCAGGGCAACTGCACCCGAAGCTCCTCCTCGAGAAGCTCGGGCGGCGGGTTCTGGGACCAGTACTTCGTGAGCCAGCCCCCGATCTCGACGGGGCCGAGCTGCGGATGCTCGAAGGGGGTCCAGTCGCGGAAGTAGCGGCCCCCGAATCGCTCGTCGTTCGCCCGATGCCAGTCGGCCTCGGTCACCGAACCCGTGCCCTCGTGGTCCGGCACCCACGACGCGGGCCCTGGCCAGTATTCGGGAACCCACCCCACGATGCCGTACGCGAAGTACCCGAACGAGATGAAGGTCCCGTAGCGGTGGTCCACCGGGTGCGTGGCGCTCGGGATCACCCGGCGCCCGGTGTCCTCGGTGTAGAAGTCCCCCAGCGCCTCGATCAGCGCCAGGTCGGTCCGGTCGAACGCGTCGGGGTTCGAGGCCGACGGGAGCCTGTAGATGAAGCCCCCCGACGTGTGCCCGTGAATGATCTGCGTGATGTTGGGGTGGTCGTTCACGAAGTTCGCGAGCGCCCAGGTCTCGGGCTCCGACAGCGGGAAGTTGTAGGCCCCCGGCTGGCGGTAGGTCGGCGCCCAGTTGTAGGGGAAGTTCCGGTTCATGTCGCTTCCGCCGATGCCGTCCGAGGCGATCTGGCCGTCGCCGTTTCCGTCGATCCCCTCGCGGGTCACGCGGTAGAAGGGGCCCGTATCCCCCTCCTGGCGCGGGCGCAGGATCCGCGGGTCGTCGGCGTCGGCCACCCGGTTCCCGTCGGGGTCGGGGATCCGCATCTGGAGGATCAGCCCGTCGCCGTCCAGGTCCATGGGCGGATCGGAATCGGGAATCCCGTCGTCGTTCTCGTCGACGGGGCGCGGCGTGCTCCGCATCCACTGGTCTTCGAGGAGCACCAGGTCCGAGCCCGCGGGATTCACCTTCGGGTGCAGGTAGAAGGTGCGCGTGTCGAGAAGCTCCGTGACCTGCGGGTCCGAGCCGTAGCCCTCGAGCAGGTGCGCCATGACGTGGAGCACCACCTCCGAGGCGGTGAGCTCCTGGGCGTGGATTCCTCCGTCCAGGTAGAGCGCCGGCTTCTCCTCTGCCGGCCCCGTTGCACGGTTCGTGATCTCCATCGTCACGAGGGGGTGCCCGTGCGTGCTCGCGCCGATCGTGTCGAGGCGGGTCAGTTCGGGATAACGCGCGTGGAAGGCCTCGAGGACCTGCACCATCTCGGCGTGGGTGTGGTACCGGTCCCAGCCCGGCGCCGACGGGTCGAAGGTGGATCCCGCCGCGGCACGCTGGGGCACGCCCTCGCCGGTGGCGGCCGAGCCTCCCCGGGAACCGCGCTCGGGGGATGCGAACCCTTCGCCGCCGGGAGCGCACGCGACCGCGGCCCACCCGGTCGCCAGCACGACGGTCATGACCCGCAGGGGGGTCCCTCGATCTCGGCTCTTCACGGTGTCGTACCCCCCGGGCTTCGGGACCGGCCGCCGGGCCGGTCGTGCATGGACACCCCCGGCCGGGAAGCCCCTCCGGGTCGCATCCGGAAGGGCTCCCGCGGCCCCGGACCGGGTCCGGCGCCGGCGAAGGGTTCGCCTGGGGGAAGGGGGCACGATGGGGCCTGCCGCGGCCGGTGGCAAATCGGTGCGGCCGGTAGCGGGCAGGGGCGGGGATGGGCCGAGCCTCAGGCCCGCAGGATCACGCCCGCAGGATCACGCCCGCAGGATCAGCCGCACGTCGGGGTCGAGGTCGGAGGCCGCCGAGCCCCGCGTCAGGTGCGACACCCCGAAGAAGACGAGAATCGAGAGCACGAGCGAGAGCCCCGCGATCGTGACCCCGGTGGGGAAGGACCAGGTGCCGAAGAAGGCCAGCGTCTCGAAGACCAGGGTGATCGAGAGCCCGGTGGCGATCGAGGCCACCGCCCCCGTCCGGGTCGCGCCTTCCCAGTTCAGACCGATCGCCAGGGCCGGGACCAGCGTCGACGCGAAGAGCCCCCAGCCGAAGACCCCCAGAAAGGCCACGAGGAGCCCGGAGTGCTGGGCCAGGAGCGCCGCCGCCACCGAGATCGCCACGGTGCAGATGCGCCCCCAGAGGAGCTCGTTTCCGACCCGTCTCCCCAGCGACACCGGAATGTCGTGCATCATCGCCGCCGCCCCCACGTTCATGAACGAGTTGACGGTGCTCATGATCGCCGCCGCCACCCCCGAGAAGACCACCGCCGCAAGCAGGAGCGGCGTGAACTGGAGGAGGAAGAGGGGGGTGGCCTGGTCGGGGTTCGCGAGGGGGGCCATGCGCCCGTCCAGCACGAGCGCCTTGACCGAGACCCCGACCCCGAAAAAAAGGAGGAGCGTCACGAGGAGCGCCAGCGTGGTCAGGAGGGGGTACCACCGGAGCCGCATCGGGTCCCGCAGCATGAAGAACTTGTGGATCACGTGGGGCTGGCCCAGCGCACCCATCCCGAACACGAAGAAGAAGGAGAGGGCGGCGAGGGGCGTCATGTGCCCCCACGGGCCCAGGAAGCCCGGGTCGCCGGCCAGGATCGTCGTCGAGATGCCGCCGAGCCCGCCCCCGGCCTGCAGGGTGAAGAGGAAGACCAGGATCGCCGCCACCGCCATCAGCGCGCCCTGGAAGAGGTCGGTGTAGATCCCCGCCACGATCCCGCCCCCTGTGGCGTAGGCCATCGTGATCCCCATGCCGAGCCAGATGCTCCACCCGAGCCCGAGCCCGAAGACCGCGTCGATGACGAGCCCCAGCGCCAGGATGTTCGTGGCCATGTAACCGGTTACCGCCACCAGGATCGAGACCCCGGCAAGCCCCTGCGCCAGTCGCGACCGGTAGCGGGCGCCGATCACGTCGGGCAGGGTCAGGGTGTTCCGGATCTCGGCCATCAGGCGCAGGCGCTTCGCGAGCACCCAGGCGCTCATGGCGTGGGTCAGCGCTGCCGGAAGCACGATGAACACCGCGCCGAGCCCCAGCGCGTAGACGAGCCCCGGGCCGCCGATGAAGATGAAGCCGGACACCGTGGCCGACATCACCGAGAGCGACAGGGCGACGATCCCGATGCCGCTTCCGGCCACGAAGAAGTCGCCGGCGGTCCGGGTGCGGCGGGTGGCCCAGGCCCCGATGGCCGTGACGACGGCGAAGTAGGCGACGGCCACCCCCACGATGACCGGCTCCACCACGTGGGGGAGCTCCGCCGCCTGCGGGGTGGATGCGATCAAGGCGCCGGGTTCCCGCTTCCGGTGTCCGACCCGGGGGGCCGGTCAGCCGGGGTGTCGACGAGAGGAGCGTCTCCGGCAGCCGTTCCCCGGCGCAGCGCAAGCGCCGCCTCGCGGATGCGCTCCACCTCGCCGGGGGCCAGCGCCTGCGCCTCGAAGGTCCACGCGTACGCCACCGGAAGGACCAGGAAGGGAAGGATGCCGACCCCGTAGAGCACGAGCGCCGCCCGCGGCGGAAGGCCGAGCCAGAGCGTCGGGTCGGCGGGGTCGGGGGCGGGAAGCGCCAGCGCCGCCCCGAACCCTCCCAGCAGGATCAGCAGGGTGACCAGGAGCGGCGCGCCGAGCCGACCGAGGCTGCCATTTCGGGCGGCGCCAAGCGCCATCATTGCCACGAGCATGGTCGAGGCGCCGGCCATGAAGAGCCAGGGCGCCCACGGGGGGGCGCCCCCGGGGAGGAAGGCCGACAGGTAGGCCAGGAAGACCGCGACCGCGGAGCCGGCCACGGCCACCAGGGCTCCGCGCCTCACGCGGGGTCAGTCCCCCGGACCGAAGAGCCGCACGCCCACCAGGGCACTCAGCGAGCTGTACCCCCCGAGCCCGCCCCGGACCTCGGCGAAGGGTGCGAAGGCCCTGCGCTGGAAGCGGACCCCGCCGATCAGGTTGATCCCGGCCCGGTAGTTCGAGTCACCGACGTCGGGTGAAAGCCGCCCGAGGTGCACCCCGCCCCCCACGTAGCTCCTGGCGTTCCCCTCGGCCAGCCGGAAGGCGGGAAGGATCACGTCGGCGCTCCCGATCACGAGGCTCCCCTCCGAGGGCGAGAAGAGGTGCAGGTCGCCTGCCAGCTCGAAGCGGGAATCGTCCGCCCCGGACACCCGCTCCAGCGGGACCTGGCCGCGCACCCCGATCCCGAAGCCCTGGTCGCTGTCGTACTCGCCGAAGGTGGCGCAGGCCGGAAGAAGGATCAGGGCGCAGGCCGTGAAGAGCGCGAAGGCGAGGGGGCGGCTGCGGAGGGGCGCGGAAGTCGTGGTCGGCATGGGTCCAATGGTTCGAAGTCGGTGGGTTTCGGGGTCGGGGCCCATACTGGTGCTTCGGTCCCGGCAGCCCCGATGCGACAAGGCTACCCGCGGCAGGGGCGCGGGTGCCCGGGTGCCCCGGTGCGTGAACGACGATCAGGTCAGCACCTGCTCCCGGAAGAGGCGTTCGAGGGTCGCGGCGGGGTCGTCGGTGACGCCGCCGTGCACCTGAGAGGCCTGGAGCACGTCGGAGCGCGGCGCCGTCAACCAGTGAAAGCGCTCGGACGGGGGTGCCAGGGCCACCGAGGCGTGCCCCGCGCCCTCCTCGACCTCGCCCCGGCAGACCGCCCGGCAGGCCTCCAGGTAGCGGGCGAGGAGCGCGGGGTCGACCCCCGGGACCCGCCTGGCGAGCTCCGCCTCGTCGGTCAGCACCCGGAGTTCCAGGAAGTCCGCGGTCCGTGCGTGCAGGACCACGCCCACGTTCACGCACGACCCGAGGTGGACCCTGGGGACGGCCCTGAGCACGGCCCAGTCGTAGTCCACGAGCGGAATCTTCACCGCCGGGCCTGGAATGCGCGGGGGGGTGCGGCGCGGCGGGCACGTCGGACCTCCTCGGCGGCAGTGGCGAAGGCCCGGGGGGCCTGGAGCCGGGTCACGAGGTAGCGCCGGTAGCGATCCCGGTGCGCCGCCTCCGACGGGAAGTCGTCCGCGACGAGCGGGTCGGCGAGGAGCTCGGCGGGGACCCGCGCGAGTGCCCGTTCCAGCCCACCCCCCAGGAGTCGCTCCGCGAGCTCCGCATCGATCTCGAGCAGATCCCCGGATCTGCCGAGGAGCACGTGCTCCGAGATGGGGGGGAAGGGAGCCCGGGTCCGTGCCTCGTCGACCCGGTCCCAGGCGAAGTGCGGGTAGAGAGCGGCACCGTGGTCGATGAGCCAGGTGGCGCCCCCGTGGACCATCAGGTTCGGGTTCCGCGGGGATCGGTCCGGGTTCGTGACCAGGGCATCGAACCAGACAAGGGCGGTGGCGAACCCGGGCGAAACCAGGTCGCCTGCGGCCCTCGGATCGAAGTTGAAGGCGCCCTCCAGGTAGGCGATCCCGACGTTCACCCCCCGGCTGGCGCGGAGCAGGTCCTGGATCTCGGGGTCGCGCTCGGTGCGTCCCAGCGACTCCGGAACCTCTAGCACCGCGAGAGGCGGAACGGGAAGCCCGGCTTCGCGGGCCAGCTCGCCCACGAGGATCTCGGCGACGAGCGCCCGGGCCCCCTGTCCGGCACCCCGGAACTTCGCGACCCAGAGCTCCCCGTCCTCCGCCTCCACCACCGCCGGCAGGGTCCCCCCCTCGCGGAGGGGGACCACGTACCGGGTGGCGGCGAGGCGGGGGAGGCCGGCGTCGTCGGTCAGAAGCGGAGACCCAGTGTAAGCGGAATGAAACGCATCGACTCGCCGTCGTCGAAGAGGTTGTGGAAGCGCGCCTCGACGAAGGTGTTCAGGCCGCCGATGGCGTAGGTCACCCCGATGCCGACGTTGATGCCGAACAGGTTCTCGGCGTCGCCGGCATGGGTGTGGTCACCGTGAGCGAAGTCGCCGCTGACGTTGTAGATGCCGCCCCCTGCCACCAGGTAGGGGCGCGCATCGGGGGCCACCGCGAAGGGGACGATGGCATTCAGCCGTCCCGAAAGGAAGCGGAGCGAATCGTCGGAATCGCTGAAGCGCTGGAAACCGCCCTCGGCCCGGAGGCCGAAGGGGAGCCCGCCAAGGGTCGGGAACTCGGAGTGCGCGTCCACGTGCAGGCCCGCCTCGTAGGCCTCGGAAAGCTCGCCGGCGGGGAAGACGGCGCCGACCCCGATGCCGAAGACGGCGCTCCGCTGCTGTGCCTCGAGCTCGCCGGGCGCCCCTGCCACAACGGTACCCAGGACGAGTGAGAATCCCGCGAGTGCATGGGTCCAACGGGTCATGGATCATCTCCTGAAGGTGTGGATGTAAGGGCGATAGCCTGTTCTCAATATCGCGACCCACGCCGACCGGGCGCCAGATCGGGAGGATCCCACCCGGCGCCGGTGCGTCACCGCCAGCCCCAGTCCTCCCACCAGAAGGCCCCTCGAGGGGCCGGATGGTTCCCCGCCTCGTCCATCGTCCGAGCGTCGAAGAGCCGACCGTTCACCATGGTCCAGCGCACGAACTCGGAGTTCCGCAGGTCCTCGAGGGGGTTCCCGTCGAGCGCGACCAGGTCGGCGAGCTTCCCGACCTCGAGGGAGCCGATGTGGGCGTCCATGCCCAGGTAACGGGCCCCCTCGATCGTGGCCACCCGGAGGGCGTCGTGGTTCGGCATGCCTCCGAGCCCGAAGTTCCAGAGTTCCCAGTGTGCGTCGATTCCCTGCTGCTGCCCGTGGGCGCCGAGCTGGACTCCGACCCCGGCCTGGTAGAGCTCGTTCGTGTGCGCCGCGATCCGGATGTGGTTCCACTCCTCGTCGGGCACCTGGAGGCGCCGGCGCGAGCGGGCCTCGATCTGGAGCGGGGGCGAGAACTGCAGGAGCCGCTCGTTCTCCCAGACGTTCGTCTTCGAGTACCAGTACTCCTCGCCCCAGAGCCCGCCGTACGCCACGACCAGGGTGGGGGTGAGGCCCACGCCGGCGTTCTGCGACCAGTACTGGATCACGTCGTCGTAGACGTTCTCGACCGAGAGGGAGTGCTCGACCCCGGTATGGCCGTCGGCGACCATGTTCAGGTTGTGCATGAAGGTGGCGCCGCCCTCGGGGACCACCATGATCCCCTCCTCGATGGCGGCCTGCAGGAGCTGCTGCCGCTGGTCCCGACGCGGCTGGTTGTAGGACTTGACCGAGATCGCGCCCATTGCGCCCAGGCGGCGCAGGTGCTGCCGGGCGTCGTCCAGGGAGTTCACCTCGGCGGTGAAGGCCGTGGTCGCCCCGTAGAGGATCTGCCCGGTGGCGAAGAGGCGGGGTGAAACGAAGGCCCCGGAGCGCGCCATCTCGGCCGCGGTGAAGAAGTCGTGGCTGCCGGTCGAGGGATTGTGGACCGTGGTGACACCGAAGGCGAGGGAGGCGTGCTTGACCCGGTTCCGCATCGGGATGATCCCTCCCTGCCCGTGGGGCCCGTGCCAGTGGACGTCGATGATCCCCGGCATGATCGTGCGCCCCGAGGCGTCCACGACGTGCGCGCCCGTGGGGACATCGACCTCGTCGGCCTGGCCCACCGCGACGATCCGGTTTCCGTCGACGACGAGGGTTCCGTTCTCGATGATCTCGTCCTCGACCATCGTGATGATCCGCGCACCGGTGAAGGCGACGCTTCCCGACGGCGCGGCCGACGCCGCCCGGAAGCCGATGTTCCTCCCCTCGGCCACCGGCAGGTCGACACCCCCGTCGGGGTCGTCGGCCCCGGGGGCGCCATTCCGGAGGTGCGCGAAGACACCCGCGAGCGGCACCTGGAAGAGCTCGGGCCCGAGCGACCAGTTCAGCGTCCCGCCGTCTCCGGAGAAGTGGAGGAAGTCACCGGCGTCACGGCTGACGCGCGCCTGGGGGAGATCCCTCGACGACGGGCTCACGTCCACCGGCCCCGCAGCCTGCACGAAGGGGCGCACGTAGGCCTGGAAGCGCTCGACCCAGGCCACGTGCCGGCCGTCGGGCGCGACGCGGAAGTCCGAGGCCCACTGGCTCCGCAGGTGGGTGCGCTCGTCGTGGCCATCGAGCCCGACGCTCTGGAGGGCACTCCGCCCGCCGTCGGAGCCGGTGAAGTAGATCCGGTCGTTCGACGCGCCGAAGTGGAGGTTCGCGCCCCCTCCCCGGATGCGGACCGGATCGCCCCCTGTCGCCGGGATGCGGAAAATGCCGGTCTCGGCCACGGGGTCCGGTCTGACGATGCCGCCCCCGCCACCCCGGCGGAACACCACGGTGCTTCCATCGGGCGACATGACGGGGTCCGCGTAGTGTCCGGGCTCCGGGGTCACGACCCGACCGGCGCCCACCGGGGCGCTTCCGACCTGAACGATGCGGACATGTCCCAGCTCGTCGTCGTTCCAGCTCGTGTAGACGAGGGAGCGGCCGTCCCTGGACCACGAGGGGAAGAACTCGAAGTGGTCCGACTGCGAGGTCACCCGCCGGGGCGTTCCGTCGGGGAGGCTCCGGACCCAGAGGTGCCCCATGGCCGAGTAGGCGACGCGGTCGCCCTGCGGCGACACCTCGACCCACCGGAGCATGCGGACATCGAAGGAGTCCGGGTGCACCTCGACGGGGAAGCGCACCGCGTCGGCCACCTGGCGATGCGTGCGGACCCGGAAGGGGATCTCCCGGCGCTCCCCGCTCTCGATGTCGAGCCGGTGGAGCTTCCCGCCGGCCCAGAAGACGATCTCCCGGGCGTCGGGGGTCCAGGCCATCGAGGGGTAGACCCCGTGAATGGCCCAGATCTCCTGCATGTCGCGGTCGAGGTCCCCGGCCACCGTCCATTCCCTGCCGGTTTCCAGGTCACGCACGAAGAGGTGGGTGTCGTAGCGGACACGGCGCACGAAGGCCAGGTGGCGCCCGTCGGGAGACGGGGTGGGGCGTGCCGCGCCCCCGGGCCCGCCGGTCAGGTTCCGGAGCTCGCCGGTCTCGAGCTCGAGGCGGCGGATCACGTAGATCCCGGTGTTCGGGTCCTTGTTGTATTCGAAGGTGTTCCCCGGGGTCATGTCCTGCGAGAAGTACAGGTACCGGCCGTCGGGCGAGAAGGCCGGCTCGTTCACGTCCTTCTGGTCATTCGGACGCTGCGTGAGCTGGACGCCCCCTCCCCCGGTCCGGTGGTACATCCACATCTCGCCGGCGCCCAGCGACCGCGTGCCGGTGAAGTGCTTTCGTCCCACCAGGTATTCCGAGTCCGGGCTCCAGGCGGGCCCCGACAGGAGCCGGAAGCTCTCCCGGGTCACCTGGTGCAGGCTGCCACCCTCACGGTCCATGATCCAGAGGTTGTCGCCGCCGGCCCGATCCGACACGAAGGCGATCCAGCGGCCGTCGGGGGAGTAGCGGGGGTGCATGTTCCACGCGAACTCCGAGGTCAGCGGGCGGGCATCGCCCCCCTCGATCGCGATGGTGTAGATGTCACCCAGGAAGTCGAAGACGATCTCGGTACCGTCGGGGCTCACGTCGAGGGAGAGCCAGGTCCCCTCGGTGGCATCGACGGAGATCTCGCGAAGGGGGAAGGGAGGCGCGTTCACGTCCCACGCGGGTGTGCTCCGGGCCGCCGGCTCCGCGGCAGGGTCCTGTGCTTCGGCCGCCGTGGGCGCGAAGAGGAGGACCGAGGCGAGAAGCCCGGCTCCGACAGGGGGAACCCGGGAAACGGAACGGGGGCGGCGGTTGCGATCCATGGCGTCGGGGTCCTTGCATGCGTTCGGGGTGGAGCGGCCCCGGGGCACCCGGTGGGCCGACTCGTGCTTCCTGGTACAATAGGAAGGCGTGGCCGCGACGGGTACCGTCGGTCGCCCCGGGACACTGGATCCGACCGACCATCGGGGCGAGATTCCGGGTCCCGCGATCGTCCATCCCCCGCCGAAGGCCCATACGACATGCGCGTCGCCCGCGCCCTCGTTCCCTGTCTTCTCATCTGCGGCACCTTCGCTCCCGGGCACGTGGAGGCCCGCCAGTCGCCGGGCCAGCCGGCGGTGGAGGCCCAGGAGCGGGTCGTGCGCGAGCTGGAGGCCGCCGGCGCCTCACCGCTGGAGCTCGGGGTGGCCCTTCGGGAGCTCGCGCTCCTCTACCAGGGCCATGAGCGCCGCGTCGATGCCATCGCTTCGGCACAGCGCGCCGTGCAGCTTCTCGACGAGGCTGCGGATGACCGGGAACTGGCGCTGGGGCTGAACCGCCTCGGGGTCGTTCACTGGGCCGACGCCCGCTACGACAGCGCCGTCGTGAACCTGACCCGTGCGCAGCGGCTCGGGACCCGGCTCGACGACCGGGCGTTCCTCGGGCAGGTGTACAACAACCTCGGGGCCACCCACTACCAGTGGGGGAACTACGAGCTGGCCATGGATGCCTTCCTCCGGGCCCTGGAGTTCCGCCAGGAGGTCGGCGATGAACTCGGGCAGGCGAGGGTCATGGCCAACCTGGGGCTGACCTACCTGGACTGGGAACGGTTCGACGAGGCCGGCCGGATCCTGGAGGAGGCGATCCGGATTGCCGACCGGTTGGCTGATTCCTCGATGCAGGGGTACACGCGCCTCGTGAAGGGGAACCTCCTTCTCGCGATGGGGGCATGGGAGGAGGCAGAGGCGAGTTTCATGGCCTCCATGGAGCACTTCGCCCCGGATCACCGTTCGAACAGCCGCATCGGGCTGGCCCGTGTCCTGCTCCGTCGCGGAGACCCCGACCTCGCGGTGGCACTGCTCACCGACGTTCTGGCGACGGCGCGTGACAGGCTCCAGCCCAGGGTCCAGGCCACGACGCTCCTGGCGCTCGCGGAAGCCTATCGCGCGCAGGGTGACGCGAGCGCGGCCATCGCCAGCCTCGACGAGGGGCTCGTCCTCGCAGGCCAGTGGGAGCAGCGCCCCCTCGCGCTCCAGATGCTGGGGTTGCTGTCGGAGCTCCACGAGGAAAGGGGCGAGGTCTCGGCTGCCCTCCTCACGCTTCGCCGGCACCAGGCGCTGAGGGACTCGATCTTCGCCCAGGGGACCGGCCAGCGCATGGCGGCCATGGAAGCCAGGGCCGAGACGGAGCGACAGGAGCGGGAGAACCTCCGGCTCGTCGAGGAGCAGCGGGTGCAGGAGGCGCTCATCCGGAGGCAGCGGGCCGTCGGCCTCCTGGGGGGTGCGCTCCTCCTCGTTTCAACGGCGCTCGTCGCGGTCCTCGTGCACTTCAACTGGCGGGGGAGGGAGCGGGAGGCCCTCCTCGCCGAATCGAACGCGGCGCTGGAGCTCGCGAACCGGGAGCTGCAGCAGGCCCTCGACGAGGTCCGGACGCTGAAGGGGCTGATCCCGATCTGCGCCCACTGCAAGAGGGTCCGCGGCGACACGGGGTACTGGGAGGCGGTGGAAAGCTACATCGCGGCCAGGTCCGACGTGCTCTTCAGCCACTCGATCTGCACGGAGTGCGGCCCCGAGAATTACGGGGAAGACTGGGTCCCCGGCGGTGTCGAGGAGTCGGTCGAGTAGGCGGGGGCGAGGAGAACGCCCCGGTCCACGAGCCGCTCCCTGAGCGCTTCGACCCGGTCCGCATTCACCCCGAGGTCCGAGCGGCCCACCCGCGAGGCCGATCGGACGGCCAGTTCGACGGCCCCGGGCGCCCGGTGCAGCTCCAGGTCGTCGACGAACCGGAAGATCCGGCTCGTGGCTTCGGCCCGCAGGTAGAGCCCCGGCCCCACCGCGGTCGCCACGACGCGGGTGCGCGGCAGGGACGAAAGCGCCTCGTCGAGTTCACGCATGATCCGACCGTCGGATGCGTCCTGCCAGTCGGGGGCGAGGAGAAAGGGCTCGGTTCCCGTGGGGTGGCGGTCACCCGTGTGCACGCAGTTGGGCGTCGAGGGGCACGGGCTGAGCCCCGTGTCGAGGTTTCCGAGGGTCGGGGGCGGCGCCCCGGAGCATGCGGCGAGGAAGGTCGCGAGGAATCCGGCCATCGTGAGGGTGGCTCCGCGTGGGATGCGTGGGATGCGGGTCATCGGGCTGGAGATGGGGTCTGGGATGGGGGATCGGTCGAGGCGCCGGCGGCAAGGGCGATCAGCTCCGCGGAACGCGCCGATGCACCCCGGTGTGCGGCCAGCACCCGGGGACCGGCCAGGGCCATCTGCCGGTGGAGGGAGGGGTCCCCCAGCACGCGCGCCAGCGCCGGTGCAAGGTCGTCGTCGGATCCGCACCGGATCGCCGCACCCTCGTGCTCGGCGAGGCGCGCGATCTGGCGGAAGTTCTCCATGCGGGGGCCGTAGACCACGGGAACCCCGTGGGCCATCGGCTCGAGGGGGTTCTGCCCCCCTCCGGTCCGGAAGCTGCGCCCGACCACGGCGGCATGCCCCAGCGCATAGACGGCGGCGAGTTCACCCACCGTGTCGAGGAGGACCACGTCGGGGTCCAGCTCGGCGGGCGCGGGCCCCCGGCTCCTCCGCCAGCAGCGAAACCCCCGCTCCCCGACCAGGGCCTCGACGGCATCGGCACGTTCGGGGTGGCGGGGCGCAAGCACCAGCCGGAGGCGGCCGGGGTCACCGGCGACCACCGTCGGGCCTTCCGGCACCCCGGGGTCTCCCGCCTCGGACCCCGCACCTCCCCGGTCCTCGCTCGCCGCCACCGGACCTCCGGTCGGCCAACCCTCCCGTACCGCCTGCAAGGCGTCAAGCACGAGTTCATCCTCACCGGGGAACGTGCTTCCCGCCACGATGACCGGAGCCGCTCCGAGGCCGAGCTCCCGTCGGAGCGCCTCCCGTTCACCGGCTGAAGGCGCGGGGACCCGGCGATCGAACTTCGTGTTCCCCGTCACCCTGACACGCCGGGGGTCGAGGCCGAGCGCAAGGAAGCGTTCCCGGTCCTCCTCCGTCTGGACCCCGACGGCGGCAAGCCTTCCAAGCATCCACCGGTAGAGGGGGCGCACCCGGCGGGCGCGGACCATGGTCCGGTCCGAGAGGCGCGCGTTCACGACCACCACGGCAGCCCGGCGCGCGGCCTGGCGGAGGAGGGAAGGCCAGAGCTCCGACTCGCCCAGCACGAGGACCGTGGGGCGGATCCGGCGGAGCGCCCGCGACGTGGTCCACGGCAGGTCGATGGGTGCGAACCGGCGGTCCAGCACGTCGGGGTAGAGGGCGTCGGCGCGCGCCCGACCCGTGGGCGTGGTGCTCGTCACCACGACCTCGGCCGAGGGATGCCTGCTCCGGAAGGCCGAGATCACCGGCGCCAGCGCCTCGATTTCACCCACGGAGACCCCGTGGAACCAGGCACGGAGCCCGGGCGACGGAGGCGGTGGGGGGAGGCTGCGGCCCCCGCCGAAACGCTCGTTCCGACCCCGACGGGACCGGCCCACGAAGAGCCGCCACGCCGCATACGGCACCCAGACCGGTGCGAGAAGGACGAGGCCGAGCCGGTAGACCAGCCAGACCGGGTCCCGGTGACCCGGTTGCAGCTCGGGAGACCCACCCATCACGGACCCTCCCCGGCATGTCCCACGCCCTGATCGGGAACCGCGTCGAAGCGGCGAAGCAGCCACCAGGCCCGCAGGGAGTCCTCGCGAATCCGGAACCGCGCCTCCCGGACCGTGCGCTCGGTGTCACGATCCGGGTGGCAGCCGCCGGTCAGGAAGGTCCAGGGCCGCTGCAGCCGACGGGCGATCCAGCGACCGATGCGCGACCGGGGACGCACATGCTCGAGCATGCGCAGCTCACCCTCGGAGCGGAGGACACGGGAGGCCTCGGCGAGTCCCCGGGCAGGGTCACCCACGGAACAGAAGGCGAGGCTCGATACCACTGCAGCAAAGCTCCCGTCCCGGAAGGGGAGGGCCTCGGCACGAGCGCAGACCAGGAGCGCGTGGGGTGCGCGCTTCCGGGCAGCCCCGAGCACCCCCGGGTCGGGGTCGAGCCCGACCACCGGGTGCGATGCGGGGTGGAGCTTCAGCGTCCGCCCGGTTCCGCAGCCGATCTCGAGGAGCGGGCCTGCCGATTCCCGTGCGAGGGAGGCGCGCCAGGC
>JBJHBX010000029.1:0-15280 GCA_050485725.1 Gemmatimonadales bacterium
CCTCCAGGTCGAGCCGGCGGCGAACCTCCGGGTAGGCCTCGAGCAGCACCTGGAACCCCCGGTCGAGGAGGAACCCGTCCACCGCGTCGGTTCGAACGCGTCCCCCCACGCCCTCCGACGCCTCCAGGAGGATCACCTCCCGACCTGCATCGGCCAGGTCGCGGGCACAGGCGAGACCCGCGAGCCCAGCGCCCACCACCACCACTTCGGTCTTCTCGTTCATTCCGTTCATGTGCGCGGTTCCGTTGGGGAACGGGTTCAACCGGCCCGGCTCCGTACCGAGCCGAGCCCGCCGTCCACGCCGATCACCTGTCCGGTGATCCAGTCGTGGGCGGGGTCGAGGAGGAAGGCGGCCATGGCCGCGACGTCGTCGGGGGTACCCAGGCGTCCCAGCGCGTGGAGCGAAATGGAGGCGTTCCTTCCCGCCTCGCTGGCCACGATCCGCTCGGACATCGGCGTGTCCACGAGTCCCGGAGCCACGGCGTTGAAACGAAGTCCACGGGCCGCATAGGAGGCGGCAGCCGAACGGACCATCGCCTCGATCCCGCCCTTCGCCGCCGCGATCGCTTCGTGGGCGGCAAGCCCCAGGCGGACCGCGGCGGTCGAGAAGAGGACGACCGAGCCCCCGCCCGCGGTCATCTGGCGGGCCGCCGCGCGCACCACCGAGAAGGCCGTCACGAGGTTCTGCCGGAGCGTCTCGTCGAGATCCCCGGCCCGGGTCAGGTGGGCCGGGCGGATCAGGATCGACCCGGCGCAGTTCACGATGCCGTGAAGCCCCGGGTCCTCCGAGGCGAGCTCCCGGACCAGGTCGTCCACCGCGTCGAAGTCGGCGGCATCGGCCAGGACCCGCCGAACCACGTTCGGTGCGTCGGGGAGCGCCTCGAGGCGCGCCGCATCGCGTCCGGTGGCCACGACATGTGAACCCTGAGCGGCGAGCCGCCCCGACAGGGCGAGGCCGATCCCGCTCGAGCCGCCGACGATGAGGACACGGCGGCCCCGGAGAGCTGAGGAAGTCGGCTGGGAAGGAATCGATTCCGGGTGCGGTCCGGAAACGGACATCGGCTGGGCCTCGGCGCGTTCGGGCGCGGCGCCAGGGCACGACGACCCTGCCCGCGCCCGGGTTGACTCACTCGGGCGAAGGGGAGCCGTGGAACCCCGAGAACCCCGGAGCGCTTCCCGGGATCCACGGCCGGGGCGTCACCCCGCCCGGGCCCGCTCGACCGTCTCCGCCCGGATCGGCTCACGCCGCCCGAGCGCACGCGATACGGCCTCGAAGACCCGGGCATCGGACCCGCGGCGTTCGCTGCCGCGCCGCGCCGCCGCGGCGAGGGGAAGCTTCATGCGGCGGTTCCCGGAGAGGCGGTCCCGGTGGCGCGCGAGAAAGGCCCAGTAGAGGTCCGAGACCGGGCATCCGTCGTCGGGATCCAGCGCACATCCGTCGCAGTAGTCGCTCATCTTCCGGATGTACGGGGTCCCCGACACGTACGGCTTCGTCGTCATCAGCTCCCCCGCAGCGAAGGTGCCCATGCCGAGCACGTTCGGCTCGACGACCCAGTCGTACGCATCCGTGTACGCGACCCAGAACCAGTCCGTCAGCGCCCGGGGGTCCACGTCGAGGAGGGTGGCCAGGTTCGAAAGGATCATGAGCCGGGTGATGTGGTGCCCGTATCCTTCCCGCCACACCGCCTCGACGACGTGATCCAGGCAGTGCATGCCCGAGGGCGTCCCGCCCCAGAAGGCCGGGGGAAGGGGTCGGTCCGCGCCGAGGAAGGATGGGGCGGCGAGCCCTCCCCGTTCCGGCGCGCCCCGGGCCTCCCGTTCCGCATCTCCGGGAAGCGAACGGAAGCCGTCGGTGGCCCGGTGGACATGCCGCACGAACTCCCTCCAACCGAGGATCTGGCGGACGAACCCCTCTTTCCCGGCCAGTGGAATCTCCAGCGCCAGGGCCTCCCGAACGACCCGCTCCGGCGTCAGCCGGTGCAGGTTCAGGAGCGCCGAGATGCGGGTGTGGAAGAGCGTCGTCGAGGCCGTCGACATGGCGTCCTCGTGGGGACCGAAATGCGGGAGGCAGGCGCGCTTCGCCCACTCCCAGAGCGACTCGGCGTCGTCGGCGGTGCACGGAAGGGTGTCGCCGTCCAGCGCACCCGGGTGATCCGGGAAGAGGCGCTCGACGAGCTCGAGCACCTCCTCCTTCACCGGATCCGTGGCGAACACCGGAGGGACGGCGGCCGGAGGGGTGCCCCCCCACGGTTCGCGATTCTCCGCGTCGAAGGAGTACTTCCCGCCCACCGGAGACCCGCTCTCCATCAGGACTCCCGAGCGCTTCCGGACATGGCGGTAGAAGGCGTCCATGCGCCAGGGTGCGCGCTCCCCCGCGCCCTTGCGGAAGTCCTCGTCGGTGGTCAGCCAGCCCTCGTGCGGGAGCACTTCGAGGAGACCTTCCCGTACCAGCGGCGCCAGGTCGACCCGGAGTTCGCGCTCCGCCGGCTCCATCATCCGGACCGGACCGTGCCCCGCCGAGACAAGCGCCCGGGCCTCATCCCGGAGACCCTCCCCGTAGTCGCCCGGGCTAACCAGGTGCCGCACGGCCACCCCGCGCGCCGCCTGTTCCAGCGCGAAATGCCTGAGGTTCCCGAGCACGAGGGCGAGCTTCTGGCGGTGATAGGGCCGGAGTCGCGCTTTCGCCGGGGACTCGACCAGCAGGATCCCCAGCTCCCCGGGGTCCTCCCGGGCCAGGGGGCCCAGGCTGTCGGTGAGCTGGTCGTAGGGCACGAAGATCCAGCGGCGCCCCGACGGGTCGGGGTTCCGCTCCCGGAGGGCACGGGCGAAGGCGGAGGCGGGGGACATGGGCGGGGACATCGGGGTTTCGGGGGCACCCCCCGTACCCGATGCGCCCGCGACGGGTCCGGACGCGGACCCGGGGGCCATCGGGGCGCCGTGCATGGCCTGCCACGCACCGGCCCGGTACCTTTTCCCGATGAAGCCGCGCCGCCCCGTTTCCGAATCCCTCCGGGTGCTTTTCCCCGCC
Organism: Gemmatimonadales bacterium; assembly: GCA_050485725.1. Taxonomy (GTDB): domain Bacteria; phylum Gemmatimonadota; class Gemmatimonadetes; order Longimicrobiales; family Gaopeijiaceae; genus SKNW01. The sequence continues at coordinate 3,029 of JBJHBX010000029.1, forward strand.
CTCGGGGCACTCCTCGCAGCCGGCGTCCTCGTGGCGCTCCACGCCTGGATCAGCCTGAACGACGCCGAGCGGAGGCTCGAGGGTGAGCTCCTGGCCCGCGCCGAGGCGGCGGGAGCGGCAGTGCTCGACGCACTGGACCGCCAGCGGGCGACGCTGCTCGAGGTACGGGTCGTGCAACTCGAGGCCTGCGGGGTCGAACTCCGGAATCAGCTCCGGTTCATGCCTGCGTTGGCGGATCTCCACCTCATCGATGCATCGGGTCGCACCATCTGCTCGGCCAGGGGCCTCGACCCCACCGGCTCGGGGCTCGTCGCGGAGAGAGAGGTGGGACTCCCCGTGCCGGTGGCCGCCCCCGGCGCCGAAAACGGCGCCGACTGGGTCGTTCCCGTCGAGAGTGGCGACGGATGGGTCCGGGGGCTCGCACGGACCCGCGAGTTCGCCGAGCTGCTCGCGGCGCTTTCGATGGGCGCCGGCGACGTTCTGATGCTGGTCGACACGACCGGGGTCGTCGTGGCGCGTTCCGTCGAGAACGCGCGCTGGGTGGGACGTCCATCGGAGGATGCCGCTCCGCAGGTGTGGAGTGCGGCGGCGTTCCCGGAGGTGCCCGCCGTCCTCCACCGGGGCATGGACGGCATCGATCGCTTCTGGGTCTTCCGGCCGGTGGAGGGGCTCCCATGGGCGGTGGGAGTGGCGGCGCCGCGGGCACCCCTCCTCGATCCGATACGCGATGCCGCCTTCCGACAGGTCGTCTTCGCCCTTGTGCTCCTCCTCCTGATGGGGCTTGCGCTGATGGGCGCCCGGGGGCGCTTCGAGAGCTTCCGGCTCCGCGAACGCGAAGCCGAGCTCGCATGGGCGGAGGCCGAGCTCCAGGAGATCCGGGAGCGGTTCCGCCTCGTGCTCCGGGCCTCGCGGGACCTGATCTGGGACTGGGATGTCGTGACGGGGAGGGTCTTCAGGAACCGGGCGCTCCGCCGGCTGCTGGGCGAGGAATCCCCGGACGACGGTCCCGGCGCCGCCACCGAAACCACCGCCGACGAGACCGACCCGGCCGCGGACACCATCACGACCCAGAGCAGCGCCTCCTCGCTCGAGCGCTGGATCGCTCGCATCCCCGAGCCCGATCGCGCCCGTGTCCGGCGGCGGCTCCAGGAGATCCTGGAGGGGTCCGACACCACCTGGGGGCTCGAGTACCCGATGTACGTGGCGGACGGTCGCCTCCTCCGCATGCGGGACCGCGGCTACGTGGTCCGCGATGCCGGGGGGGCCCCCCTGCGGATGGTCGGGGTGGCGACCGACATCACCGACGAACGCAGGCGGATCGAGGAGGTCCGGAGGTCCAAGGAGCGCTACGAATCGGTCATCCGCAACGCGCCCTTCGGCTTCTTCCTCGCCCGGACCGACGGGGCGCTCCTGGAGTGGAACCGCGCACTGGAACGGATCGTGGGTGCCTCCTGGAACCGGGATGCGCCCCCGACGGTTCCGGGGCTCTTCGTGTCGCCCGAGACCTTCCATCGCCTCGTGGACGAGGCACGGGCAGGGGGGAGCGTCGTCGGGCGCGAGGTGGCGTGGACCCGGGGCGACGGGACCGAGCTGTCGGTCCGCCTGACGCTGAATCCCTTCCGGGATCCGGACCAGCCCACCGTCGAGGGGGTGGTGGAGAACGTCACCGAGCATCGACGGCTCGAGGAACAGGCACGTCACGCCCAGAAGATGGAGGCCGTGGGTCGCCTGGCCGGGGGCGTGGCCCACGACTTCAACAACCTGCTGACCGTGATCACCGGGGAGGCACGCATCCTCCTGTCGAACCCGGCCTTCGACCCCGACACGCGGGAGAGCCTCGAGGCGGTCCTCGAGGCCGGCACGCGCGGCACGACGCTGACTCGCCAGCTCCTGAGCGTCTCCAGGCGGCAGGTGATCCGGCCGGTCCCGGTCCAGGTCAACGAGGTCGTGCTGCGGGTCGAGAAGATGCTGACCCGTCTCCTGGGGGAAAAAGTGCTCCTGTCGACCCGGCTCTCGCCGGAGCTTCCGCCGGCAGGGGCCGCAGAGGGGGAGCTGGAGCAGATCCTCCTGAACCTGGCGCTGAACGCCCGCGACGCCCTCCCGCGCGAGGGGGGCCGCATCGAGGTCCGGACCCGCGCGGTGACCCTCGGCGCCGTCGAGGCCTCCCGCATGCAGGGGCTTGCGCCGGGCGAGTTCGTGGTGCTGTCCGTCGAAGACGACGGCGAGGGGATCGATCCCCGGATCCAGTCGCGGATCTTCGAGCCCTTCTTCACGACGAAGGGAGCCGGAAAGGGGACCGGGCTCGGCCTCTCCATGGTCTACGGCATGGTGGCCCGGGTGGGTGGCGCCATCGATGTCCGGTCCCGGCCGGGCGAGGGCACGGCCTTCCACGTCTATCTTCCCGTGGCGAAGGCGTCGCCGGAGGCCCGTCCCGAACAGCCGGCCCGCGCGTCCGCCGAGGGCAGTTCCGGTGGTCGGGTGGTCCTGGTCGAAGACGAGGAGGCGGTTCGCCGCATGGCCTTCAGGGTCCTGGAGCGTGCGGGCTACGACATCGTCACCTTCTCCCATCCCGTCGAAGCCCTGGCGTGGCTCAGGGAACCGTCGAACCGGGTCGACCTCCTCGTGACCGACGTCCGCATGCCGGGCATGGACGGGAACGTGCTGGCCGACCGGGTGCGCGAGTTCCGCCGCTCACTCCCGGTGCTCTACGTGTCCGGATACCCCGAGGAGGCGGCCATCGGCGAGCGCGTGCGGGAGCGGGAGGCGGCCTTCATCGCCAAGCCCTTCACCCCCGAGGGGCTTCTCGAGGCCGTCCGTGCGCTGATGGGGGCCGCCCCCCCGGTGCCCCGCTGACCCGACACTCCGACCCGGCGGTTGCACCGGCATCCCCCGCCGGGCAGAATGATGCGTTCCGACCCCATCGCACCTCATCCCCAAGACCATGAAGACCCGCTTCCCCGCCCTCCTCCCCGCCGGTGCCCTTGCGCTGGTCTTCCTTCTCGCTCCGGGTTTCCCCGCCCTCGCCCCCACCGGTGGCGTGGCGGCGCAGGCGCCCCACGAAGTGCCCGCCGGCGACCCGGGACCCGACGGTGTCGTCCTTTCCGAAGGCACGCCCGAGGCCGTCACCGCGGCCACCTACCAGCGGGCCGAGCGGTTCCTGGCCCAGAACGCGGCATCCCGGCTCTTCCGGGCCGACGTGAACCCCGTCTTCACCGAGGGGGACCGCTTCTGGTACCGCACCCGGGTGCCCGGAGGCTTCGAGTTCGTGGCCGTCGACCCGGAGCGGGGAACGAGGGAGCGGGCCTTCGACCACGAACGGATCTCGGCGGCGCTCTCCCGCGCCACCGGGGGGAGCCACGAGGCGCTCCGGCTTCCCTTCACGAGCTTCGAGCGCGACGGAGACGGCATCGTCGTCCAGGTCTCGGGCGACCGCTGGCGCTGCGAGCTCTCGGGCGAGCGCTGCACGATCCTCGAGCGCCCCGCGGCGGCCCCGGCCGGCATCCCCTCGCCCGACGGGCGCTGGATCGCCTTCCGGCGGGACCACGACCTCTGGGTGCACGACCGCGAGACCGGAGAAGCGCGGCAGCTCACCACCGACGGCGAGGCCCTCCACGGGTACGGCACCGACTCGCAGGGCTGGAGGCAGGGAGAGCTCCCGATCCTGCTCTGGTCCCCGGATTCGAGGATGATCGCCACCTTCCGCCTCGACGAGCGGGGTGTCGAGGAGATGCACCTTCTCCGGACCGCCGAACCGCGTCCGGAACTCAGGTCCTGGCCCTACGCCCTCCCCTCGGACTCGATCGTGCCCATGGTGGAGCGCGTGGTCGTGCACCTCGATGGATCCCGTGTCGTTCGCCTCGACACGCCGCCCGACCACCAGCGAAGCTCCTCGTGCTGCGGCATGGCCCGCGGCCAGCAGTGGGCCGACGTGGAGTGGAGCGCCGACGCGTCGGCACTGGCGTTCGTTTCGGTTTCCAGGGACTACCGGACCGCCACCCTCCGCCTGGCCGACCCCGAAACGGGGTCGGTCCGGACCGTGCTCTCGGAGTCGCATCCGATCTTCTTCGAATCGCACGCGGGTGAGCGCGGCCTTCCCAACTGGCGGCTGCTGGCGGAGTCGGGCGAGTTCCTCTGGTTCTCGCAGCGAGACGGCTGGGGGCACCTCTTCCTCTACGATCTCGAGACGGGGCAGATGAAGGGGCGGGTCACCGGGGGCGACTGGAACGTCCTTGACGTGCTCCGGGTGAACGCCTCGGACCGGACCCTCCTCTTCACCGCGGTCGGGCGCGAGGCCGAACGGGATCCTTACCTGGCCCACCTTTACCGCGTCCGTCTCGACGGGACCGGGCTCACGCTCCTGACCCCGGAGGTGGCGAACCACGAGGTCACGCTGACCCCGTCGGGTGCGTACTTCGTGGACCGGGCCTCGACCTTCACCGAGCCCCCGGTGACCCGCCTGCGTCGCGCCCGCGACGGCAGCGTGGTCCGCGTGCTGGAAGAGGCCGATGCGAGCGAACTGCTGGAGCTGGGGTGGAAGGCGCCCATACCCTTCCGCGCGAAGGCCCGGGACGGCGTCACCGACGTGCATGGCATCTACATCGTGCCGTCGGACTTTGACCCGGAAAAGCGCTACCCGGTGATCAACGCGATCTACCCGGGCCCCCAGACCGGAAGCGTGGGGACGCGCTCCTTCTCGGTGAGCCGGCGGGGGCAGGCCCATGCGCTGGCGGAGCTCGGCTTCATCGTGGTGCTGATCGACGCCATGGGGACCCCGATGCGGTCCAAGGCCTTCCACACCGCCTACTACGGTGACATGGGCGACAACGGCCTGCCGGACCACATCTCGGCCATGCGGGAACTCGCGGCCCGCGTCCCCGGTATCGACCTGGACCGGGTGGGGATCTTCGGCCACTCGGGCGGAGGCTTCGCGACGGCCGCTGCCCTTCTCCGCCACCCCGAGTTCTTCCACGTCGGCGTGGCCGGCGCCGGCAACCACGACAACGCGGGGTACACCTTCTACTGGGGCGAGAAGTACCACGGCCCCTTCGAGCGTTTCGACGACGGGAGCCACTCCTTCGAGGTGCAGGCCAACCACCTGCGGGCGGAGAACCTCCGGGGACGGCTCCTTCTCAGCTACGGGACGATGGACGCGAACGTGCACCCGAACACGACGCTCCTCCTGATCGACCGGCTGATCGCCGCGAACCGCGACTTCGACGTGCTGGTCATGCCCAACCGCGGGCACGGGTACGCGAACGAGGCCTACGCCGTGCGGCGGACCTGGGACTATTTCGTCACGCATCTCCTGGGGCGCACGCCGCCAAGGGAGTACCGGATCGGAGGGTAGGAGGATGAAACTCGATCGTTCGAAACGTGGAGGCCGGTTGGTTGCCCCGGCCGGATTGGCCGGCATTCTGGCCGTCGCGGTTTCCGTCGGTGGCTGCGCGAGCGGAGGCGGGGGCGGCGGGGACACCTTCACCGGGGTCACCGACGCCGGGCTCGTCCAGGTCATGACCGGTGACGGTGCGATCTGGCAGATCCAGCGGGGTTCGAACCTGCGCAACACGCCCCGGGCCGAGGTGTCGCCCGACGAGGCGTGGCGGGTTCTTCCCCTGGTCTACGAGATGATCGACATCGAGCTGACGACGATCCTGCCCGCCGAGCGCCGCCTCGGGAACGGGGATCACCGCTTCCAGCGCCAGATCCTGAACCGGCGGCCCTCCGACTTCTTCGAGTGCGGGAGCGATCCGGGGCTGATGCGCCCTCTGGCCGATCAGGCACCCATCGACGCCCGCATCGAGACCCGGGTCGTGGGCTCGGGCGGGGGTTCCGAAATCCGCACCGCGATCTCGGCCACCGCTCGCCGATCCGGGGGTGCCCCGGGCCGCGCCACCTGCGAGAGCACGGGACTCCTCGAGGCCATCATCGCGCGCCTCACGCAGGAGTTTGCGGCGGGGACCGGGGGTTGAGCTGCGTGGGTGGCTGGCCGGCGGGGAAGACCTCGCTGGTCAGCCGCCCGGCGCCGTCCCGCCCCTCCTGCGCCTGGCCTGCACGAGGGAGCCGGCAAGCACGATCAGGGTGAGCGGAACCGCGAACCCCACCATGACCCAGCTCAGGAGCGGAAGAGCGTCGTGCTCCGTGGCCCTCAGGAGCAGGTACGACGCATAGGCAAGGTAGTAGCCGAGGAAGACCGCACCCTCCCAGCGCGAGATCGCGAGTCCGGTGAAGAAGACCGGAAGGCACGCGAGCGCCGCCGCCGTCATGAAGGGAAGGTCGAAGGCGGGGGTCGCGGAGGGGACCGGAAGCCCACCGGGGGCGATCATCGCGGTCAGGCCGAGCACCCCCAGCAGGTTGAAGATGTTCGACCCCACCACGTTCCCTACCGCGATGTCGCGCTCCCCCCGAAGGCTCGCGAGGACCGAGGTGGCCACCTCGGGGAGCGATGTCCCGCCCGCGATGACCGTCAGACCGATCACGAGGTCGCTGACCCCCAGGGCTGCGGCGATCTCCACCGCTCCGGCGACGAGCCAGCGGGCGCCCAGCACCAGGAGAACCAGTCCGACCACCGTCATCGCGACCTGGACGGGGAGCGGGGTCTGCCGCTTCGCAACCCCGGACACGGCGGCCACCTCCCTGCTGCCCTCGGGGGCAGCCCTTCCCGGCTTTTCCGCGTCCGCCCCTCCGTCGGTCATGCCCAGGCGAACCTGGAGCACCAGGTAGAGGAGGAGGGCCGCCGCCAGGATCACCCCCTCTGCGCGCCCAATCCGGCCGTCCACCGCCATGAACCAGGCCACGGCGGAGGCGGTGACCATGATCGGCACGTCGACCCGTACGAGCTGCCGGGACACGGCGAGCGGGGTGATGAGGGCGGACAGGCCGAGAATGAAGAGCACGTTGAATACGTTGCTCCCCACCACGTTCCCGACGGCGAGCCCGGTCTGCCCGTCGAAGGCCGACCGGAGGCTCACCGCGAGTTCCGGAGAACTCGTCCCGAAGGCCACCACGGTAAGGCCGATCACGAGCGGCGGAATCCGGAGCCGTGCCGCGATCCCCGAAGCTCCCCGGACGAGTCCCTCGGCGCCCACCAGCAGCAGCGCGAGGCCGGCCGCGAGGAGCCCCCACGAAAGGAGGCTCACCGTGAGGTCAGCCCATGTGGGGGTAGCGCCAGTCCACGGGCGGCACGAAGGTCTCCTTCAGGGAGCGGGGCGAGAGCCAGCGAAGGAGGTTCAGTGCCGAGCCCGCCTTGTCGTTCGTGCCCGAGGCCCGGGCGCCCCCGAAGGGCTGCTGCCCGACCACCGCGCCGGTGGGCTTGTCGTTGATGTAGAAGTTGCCGGCGGCGTTCCGGAGCGCCGCGAGGGCCTCGCCGGTGGCCTTCCGGTCGCGCGAGAAGACCGCGCCGGTCAGCGCGTAGGGGCTCGTTTCGTCGACCAGGCGAAGGGTCTCGGACCACTTCGCATCCTCGTACACGTGCACCGTCAGGATCGGCCCGAAGAGCTCGCGCTCCATCGTGTCGTACTTCGGGTCTTCGGTCACGATCACGGTGGGTTCGACGAACCACCCTTCCGCGTCGTCGGTCCCTCCGCCGACCAGGATCTCCACCCCGTTCGCATCCCGGGCCCCCTCGATCGCATCCCGGTGCTTCGCGAAGGCGCGCGCGTCGATCACGGCCCCCATGAAGGTCGAAAGATCGCCCACGTCGCCCATCGTGATCCCCTCGGCGATCGACGCCAGCTCGTCGCGCACCCGGGGCCAGAGCGACCGCGGGATGTAGGCCCGCGATGCCGCCGAGCACTTCTGCCCCTGGTACTCGAAGGCGCCCCGTGCGAGCCCCACCGCCACCGCCGTCGCGTCGGCCGACGGGTGCGCCACGATGAAGTCCTTCCCCCCGGCCTCTCCCACGATGCGCGGGTAGCCACGGTAGGCGTCCAGGTTCGCCGCCGCCTTCTTCCAGAGCAGCCTGAAGACCTCGGCGGAGCCGGTGAAGTGGAGCCCGGCGAAGTCCCGATGCGCCATGGCCACGTCGGTCACGAGGGCCCCGTCGCCGTGCACCAGGTTGATGACCCCGTCGGGAAGCCCCGCCTCCCGGAAGACCTCCATCGTGTAGTGAGCCGAGAGCGCCTGCTTCTCGGAGGGCTTCCAGACCACGACGTTCCCGAGCATGGCCGGCGCCGAGCCCAGGTTGCCGCCGATGGCGGTGAAGTTGAAGGGTGACACCGCCAGCACGAACCCCTCGAGGGGCCGGTAGTCGGTACGATTCCAGATGCCGTCGGAGGAGACCGGCTGCCCCGCGTAGATCTCCTCGGCGAAGGCGGCGTTGAAGCGCAGGAAGTCGATGAGCTCGCAGGCCGCATCGATCTCGGACTGGAAGACCGACTTGGACTGCCCCAGGATCGTCGAGCCGTTCAGCACGTCGCGCCAGGGGCCCGCAATGAGCTCCGCGGCCTTCAGGAAAATGGCCGCCCGCTCCTCGAAGGGCATGGCGGCCCAGGCCGGCTGCGCCTTCACCGCCGCATCGATGGCCTCGTTCACCTGCCCGGCGCCCGCGGCATGAACCTTCGCCAGCGTCCGCCCGTGCCGGTGCGGCGACACCTGCGTGAAGGTTCCCTCGCCGGTCCGCTCCCGTCCCCCGATCACCATGGGGATCTCCACGGTCCGGTCCTCGTTGTCCGCGATCCAGCGCGCCAGCGATTCGCGCTCGGGCGATCCGGGCGCGTACTCGTGGATCGGCTCGTTGCCGGGAAGGGGGATCTGGAAGATGCCGTCGGTCATTGCGCGGGCTCCGGGAGTTTCCGGGTCTGGGCGTCGATGCAGGGCGCCCCGGACGTTCCGGGGAAGCCTTCTCAATGTGGGATGCGAAGGGGGCGCCGGGAACCCCGGGGCCGGGCCGGAGTGGGGCGGGGCCCCTGCGAGGTGCGGAGCGCGCCCAGGGTGGCGGGAGCCGAGGCCACCGACTACGATCCCCGTCGGTTGTCGTTCCCCGCCCCCGACGCTACCAGCGGGAGACCCGTCATGCGCCCTTTCAGCTCCTCCGGCCCGCCGGTTGCGGCCGCGGGCCTGTCCCTCGCCGGCGGCCGCCCGGCCCCGACCCCCGGCCTGCCCCCGGGCCGCTGCCGCCCGACGCCGACCCCCGGCGCGCGCGTCCTTCGCACCCCCGCCCCCGGAAGATCCCACCCGGGGGCGGCGCTCCTCACCACCACCCTCTGGCGCCTGGCATTCCTCTGCCCGTTCCTCATCGGCCTCCCCCTCGCCGCCTGCTCGGGCGACCAGGCCGGGAGTGGCACCATCGACGAGCTCCCGATCACCTCTGTCGAGCGCGAACTCCGGATCGGTGCCCTCGACGACCCCGACTTCGCCTTCACGCCGGTGACCGCGATTCTCGTTGCGCCCGACGGCACGATCTGGACGCTCCACCGCCAGGAGCCGGTGCTCCGCCGCTGGGGCGCGGACGGCCGCCCTCTCGGAAGGGTGGGCCGCCGCGGCGAGGGACCGGGCGAGTTCACCACGCCCTTCGCCATGGGCACGATGGGGGACTCCCTCTGGGTCCATGACATGGGCAGCCAGCGCTTCACCCGGTTCACCTGGGACGGGACATTCCTCGGGACGCTGCCGGCTCCCGTCGACCTGGGATCCAGGGCCGATGCCGAGGTCGGTCAGTATCCCGTCCGCGCCGGCGGGCTGCTGGCCGACGGCACGGTGCACGCCATGACGCCCGGATTCTCCCAGGACATCGTCGAGGGGCGGCTGACCCGCATCTCGCATGTCCGGCAGGACGCGGATGCCCAGCCCCTCGACACGCTGGTCCGGGTGCCGGTGGGGAAGGCGAGCACTCTGGGCCTGACCCAGGAGACGAGCGGCGTCTTCACCGCACAGCCCTTCGGCGATGCGATGATGGCACTCCCGAGCCCCGACGGCACCGAGCTCGTCCTGCTCGACCGGACCGCGGCCGGCGCGCCGGGTCCGGCCACCTTCCGGGTGACCCGCGTCGCGATGCTCCCCTCCGGCATCGGCCACGCCCCTGGCGACACGGTCCGCGTCACCGAGGTCCGGTACCGGGCGGTCCCGCTCCGCTCCGCCGAGGTGGCCCGCGAACTTGATCGCATCACGGACCAGCTCTGGTCATTCATGGGCGAGCGCCTCGGCATCTCCCGAAGCCAGATGCGCCGCCAGGTCGAGGAGGCGGCCTACGTTCCCGCCACGCGCCCTGCCGCCGGGCGGATGATCGCGGGCGCCGACGGCTCCACCTGGGTCGAACTGCTCGATGAACCGGCCGAGGTCGCAGGAGACCTGGGTGGCGAGGCAGGCAACGCGGAGACGCCCGCGACACCGACCCGCTGGCTCGTGCTCGACGCCGAGGGGCAGGCCATGCGCCGGGTCGAGGTGCCCCCCCGGGTCCGCCCCCTCGCCGCGACCGTGGAGCGCTTCTGGGGGACCGAGACCGACGAGCTCGAGGTCGAGTACGTGGTCCGCTACCGCATCGTGGACTGAGGCGGCGCGAGGTACCCGTCGCGGGCCACGGCCGCGCCGGACCCCAGCGGCGTGATGCGCCGCCGCCCGCCCTTCGTCGCGGGATGCGACCCCGCGGGCTCTCCGTCGCGGGCCGACGCCTTGAGGGCTCTCCTTCGCGGGATGCGGTGGCGCCGATCTTCCGTCGCGCGCGCTCAACCCCCCTTCGCGGCCAGTCGTTCGAGCTGGTCCTGGTCGATCCGGTACGCGCGCCAGTCGGCGAGCTCCTCCGCGCCCCTCCGCTCGTAGAACCGGATCGCGCCCTCGTTCCACTCCTGGACCATCCACTCCATGCGTCCGCATTCCAGGCGGACCGCCTCCTTCACCAGGTAGTCGAACATGGCCCCCCCGAAGCCCCGCCCCCGATAGTCCGAGTAGACGAAGATGTCCTCGAGGAAGAAGGTGGGGCGGGCCAGGAACGAGGAGTACGCCAGGTAGGTGATGCAGTAGCCCACGTCGCGACCATCGATGGTGGCCAGGTAGGCCCGGTACCGTGGCGGACCGGACAGCGCGTCGCGGACCAGGCGTTCCCGGGCCTCGGGTGTCGGGCGGTCCATCTTCTCGAAGTCGGCGTGGGCATCGACCAGCGAGAGATAGACCTCCGCGTCGGCGGCGGTGACGGGGCGAATCCGGACTTCGGAGCGGGGGGCGGACATTGCGGGGTCCTTCGGTGAGGGAGCCAGGCGGGCGGGGGTCCATGATCGCCCCGATCGGGCCTGAGGGGAAGTCGGCCCGACGTGGGTCGGGCGCGCTCGAGGGGCTCGTCCGGGGCCGTGCCGCACCCTGGACCGCGCTACGCTTCGGGGCCGCGCCAGGCTGCGGGGCCGCCCCCGCGTCCTGAAGGGGGCGCCCTCGCGCGGTCCCGTCTCGACGCGGGCCTGCCGCAGCCCTTCGACCCCGCGGGATGCACAGCGTGCTTTGTGCTGGCCGGCTGCACCCGCACACCGGCCACGCCTGAGCCACTCCAACCCGGGTAGGGCCGAGCCCAACGAACGGGCCCCTCAATGGAACGACCCGGTTCAAGGACCGGTCTCTTCAACGGAACGGCCCCCTCAACGGGACGGCTTCCTCCAATGGAACGGCCCCGCGAAAGCGGGGAACCTTAGAATGACGCTCGGGGGGCGACCGGAGCGACGATCGGTCGGTCCGGACGGTCCGGACGGCCGGGAAGGTCTCGATGGCCCCTGCCTCGTCGTGGCGGTCCCCGATCCCGCCCCAATGGACCCCTGTGCAGCCCCGCCGATCCTGCGTCGCTCCTCGGAGGTAGCGAACGGTGCCCAAAAACGATCTCGAACGACACGATAGCGAAGTTCGCGCCCTCAGAGGTCGCGAATTTGACTTTCGCTTCCCTCCTCGGCTCGCAATAGCATGAAAGACCACCCAAAAGGGCGTTCTCCGGTGCGGTTGCTCAACGGGCGATCTAGTTGCGCACCAGAAACGGCCCTTGCTGGCGAGCGGCGGACCGGGGGAGCGGCCAGGCGGAGACCGGCCAACCCGGCGAGCGGCGGACCGGGGGAGCGGCCAGGCGGAGACCGGCCAACCCGGCGAGCGGCTGGCTCGGGGAGTGGTCGACCTCGTGAGTGCCCAACCCGGGAAGCAGCCAACCACGGAAGCGCGAGCTCCCGCCGTGGTGTGCCCGGACCGGAGGCGCGGCCAGACCGTGAGGCGCGGCCATCCCCAGGAGGCGTGGCCCGCCGGGGGCGCTCCGGGGACCGGAGGCGTGGCCTGCCTCGGCGGCGTGCCGGGGAC
>JBJHBX010000030.1:0-15185 GCA_050485725.1 Gemmatimonadales bacterium
GGTACTGATCGCGGCACGAGAAACTCCTGACTCTTCGGTTCCCGTCGTAGCGCCGGATGCAGCGGTCCAGGACGAACCGCGAACCGTGCCCCATGACCTGCGAAAACGCCATCTGCCCTTCGTTCATTAGCCGCTCCCGTGGGTGAGTTCCCCACAGGATGCGCTCGAGGGCGACGGAGTTCAAATCGGTGCGGCTTTGCTGACCTCACAAGCTGTTGCCCAAGTTGTAGATACAAGTCCTCACGCTCGGCTCAACCGGACACTACTGACGGCGAAGACGCATCCGAAATGTGGGTACGGACGCTCGAAGCGCTCCGCGAGTTGGACCCGGCAATCGGTGAGATCCCTCAGCTACAGGTGATTCAGGGTCAGATCCAGGAACGGGCGAGCCAATTCGTGGGCTTGGCGCGCACCGATGAACCTGCCGCCTTCTTTGCGTCCGACCTCACTCGAGAGACGCTCCGAGAGTTCGTCCGGCTCTTCATCGCGACGAGGGGAAGCGACCACCTCCTGCCCTTCCAGAAGCACGGCACCGGAACCATCAACGTGCTCGTCTTCGCGCTGCTTACGTTCATCGCTGAGATGAAGTCAGGACTCTCCGTCATCTTCGCCATGGAAGAGCCAGAGATCGCGCTACCGCCGCACACGCAGAGAAGGATCTCGCGCTATGTGCTCAGGGAGATGGGCCAAGCGATCGTGACATCCCACTCGCCCTACGTGATTGAGCAGTTCGAGAGCTCGGACATCGTCGTGTTGAGCCGCTCGGGCAACGGCGAACTGCGAGGGGCGCCGCTCGACGACAAGCACATCACGGATCACCTCTTCCGCTCACAGAGGCGGCAATTCGCCGAAGCGATCCTGGCCAACGGCGTGTTGGTGGTGGAGGGCTCTTCTGAGGTGCAGGTGGTCCATGCGGTATCGGGTGCCTTGGAGGGATTCCGGGGGCCCGACGAATACGTGCACATCGATCTCGCCGGTGTGTCCCTGTTCGACGCAGGAAGCGATAGTCAGGTGCCTCGGTACGGTCCAGTGTTCGCCGCAATGGACAAGTACGTCCTAGCTCTCGTCGACAAGCAGAAGTCGCCGTGGTCCGCCTCAGACCGAGACGCCCTCGAAAAGTATGCCCTTGTCGTTGAGACCTCGTTCCATGGGATTGAGGAGCTCCTTGTAGAGGAGATCCCGGAGGTCGTACATCGTCGCTTTCTCGAGCGTACAGCCGACCGGGACGACTACCCGCAGGTCAAGAAGTACCATCCCGGCCTCGACTCTGATGAGGTACTGAGTCTGGTCCGACAGGTTCTGATTGCCCGCAAGGGCGACAACTACGGCTACAGCTCCTTGCTCATCGAGTGCTGCGAGTCCACTGACGAACTTCCGAAGACGGTCGCCGACCTCCTTCTGCATATCGACGAGGGGCTGCGGCTACGCGACGTGCCGGGTGAAGATGAGGCGACGGCGGAGCCGCCGGGGGCGGATTCTGAATCCTCATGAGCGGACCCAGGCTCGTCGTCTGCGAGACCCGTCGAGCGATCATCGACAACGAGGGCCATATTCTAGTTACGGGAGGGCCAGGCTGCGGGAAGACGACGGTGGCACTGCTGAAGGCGAAGGCGGCAGTTCAGAGTCTGGGCCCGGGGCAGTCAGTGCTGTTCTTGAGCTTTTCCCGCGCAGCTGTTCAGCAGGTGCGAGATCGCACTCGCGACATCCTGAGTCGCAGTGAGCGTGACCGGATCGAGATCTCTACCTACCACCTCTTCTGTCTTCGCCTCATCGAAACCCATGGATGCCTTCTCAACGGCCTTGCGCCACGGATCCTCTATCCAGCGGAGGAGCGTCTTCGGAAGTCAACGGACCCCGATGGATGGCCTGCGGAACGTGATCGCCTCGCGAGCGAGGAAGGTCTCTACGCTTTCGACCTCTTTGCTCCCGTGGCAGCGAGCCTGATCGGCCGAAGCTCAGCTGTGCGGCAACTTGTTGCTAGCCGGTACCCCCTGATAATCCTAGACGAATTCCAGGACACGAACGACGATCAGTGGGGACTGATGAGGACGTTGTCCGATGTCTGCCAACTGGCGTGCCTGGCCGATCCGGATCAGCGGATATTCGGGTACCAGGGCAATATCGATCCAGAACGGCTGGCGATCCTCCGCCGCGAGCTAGATCCGGCGTCATTCGATCTTGGTGCGGAGAACCATCGTAGCCCGAGAGGGGACATCCTTCGGTTCGCCAACGCCGTACTTCACAAGCGCCCTCTTCCGAAGTCGAAGTCCGTGCGTGTGATCCGGGTTTCGCCACGTGGGGACGGATGGGCGATCGGTCCGCACGCTGCTGTCCGGTGGCTGCTCGGCCAGCTCCAAAAGGGCGGCGTGGAGGATCCGAGCATCGCGGTGCTGTCACGCACCAACAAATCGGTCGCCCGCCTCTCCGAAGTGATGCGAAGAGAGAACGTCTACAAGGAAACGGCACTGGCACCACTGCAACACCAAGTAATCTGGGACGCGGAGCTATCGACCGCGGCAGGCCAGGTCATCGCGTCGATCATGGAATGGCCAGGGCTTCCGTGGAGAGAGGGGGCCCTGCAGACGCTCGAACTGGTCGAGCACTACTGGCGCCTGAAGCACGGGGAACAGCCGAGCCAGAAGGCCCTCGGATTGGCCGAAGACTTCGCTCAGGCGGCGGGAGCGGTCCAGCGGCGAGAGAGGATCCGGAAGAAAGCGCCACGTCTGCTGGCAGCGGCGGCGGAGCAGCAGATCGCATTTACGGGATCACCCCTCGATGACTGGCGCGAGGCCCGAGCCGTCGTCTCCGACATACCGGCCCTCACTGAAATAGTAGACGCGTCCCGAATGCTGAGGCTGTTCCGAGCGACCGATCGACTCGCGGCGGGATTTCAAGGGCTGTGGCTCGCTCAGGAGTCGTACGCCGGGGCAGCTGGATGGCTCAAGCGGACGGTAGAAAGGGAGAGACTCATCGAATCGGAGCGCCCACCTCGCGGGTGCGTGCTCATGAACATGCACAAGTCGAAGGGGAAGGAGTTCGACGCCGTGGTGATCGCGGAACGACCCTATCGGCCTGTCATCGCCTCAGGTCGGGGGGAGGCTGAGAGCCGCCGTTTGTTGCGGGTCGCAATCACTCGCGCAAGGCACCAGGTCATCATCACCCGACCAATTGGCGCCGGGAAGCTCGCCGGTTAGCGGGTGCGCCGCTGTGCGAATGATTGACAGGCCGAGCACCAGACATTTTTTCCACCAGGCGTTGCCTCCGCCGGTCGGGTCGGGTGTCCCTATAGCCTCCGCGCCAAGCGCTGATCCTCGTGCTCAAAAGCCCTCTTCATCGCCTCAACCTCCGAAGATGGAATCCTCAGACCCGGGGCCAACGCTCGCCACTCGCTGACCATGCGCGTGTAGGTCGGCATGAGTCCGAACCCGCTGGGCCTGCTCGCCGGCACGACCGACCGGCGATGCCCCCCAGGGATCAGTGCTTCCCTGGGGAGCATGCCCCGTCCTAAGGGCTCAGCCAGCGTCAACCATGTTGTTGCCTTGGCGCAGGACTCCATCGACGAGCTGACACACCTCCTGGTCGGTCAGATCGGAGAGAAACCTCCGGAACCCCCTGAGCGGTTCCGGCCCACATCGTTTGGCGGCCGCCCGGGATCGTGCCCACTCGAGCAACCGGAACCGCCACCACCAGGCAGGTCGGGCCGCCACCGAGTGCCGCCGGTGTCGTGGCTTTGGGTCCTGCCAGCCATCCGCCAAGAGTCGCTCCACCTGATCGCTTAGCGCGACTTCCACCACCTCCGTGTCGATTAGGCATCGTGCTTCGTCGAGCGATAGCACCTCCCTCTCCATGACCACCTCCCGGTTCAGATGAGCGCGGGGACTGATCCCCACGGCGCTCATCCTACCGGGCCGACGGCACGGCTCAGGAAATCCAGAGACCCTCCCGGCACTCCGCTTGGGCCCGGCTGCACCGGTCGGGTAGGCTCGGGCGATCGTGGACGATTTCTCACGGATCGCGACTCCTACTCAAGAAACGGAGATGCTCCATGCCCGACCGTAGCCCCCTCGCTCAGGCAGGCCATGCCCAGGAACGGGAGGTCTCGCAGGTGGTCATCGAGGACTGGGAGGTAGTGATCCTCCCCGTTCCAGACTGGGACCCGGGGCCTCCCCGACGGCCATGGATACTTCTCGCGGTCGATCGCAATTCCCTTCAGGTTCGGGGACACTCCGTAGCTGAGGACCGACCGACCGGGCCCTCCGTCCGAGATTTCCTGTTCGATGAGGCGCTCCCGACCGCTCAGCTCAACGGCTCCCTTCCGACGGTGATCCGCTTGAACGGTTCTTGCGAGCACGCGCGTCCTGATGTCTCGCGTTTATTGAGCCGCCGCGGGATTGAGCTCGCGGAGGAGGGAAGCGGGATGCACCTCCTGGATCTCGTCTTCGGGGAAATCGTCGAGGCCTACCTGCGCCGAGCGAGGAGTCACGATGCCGGGGATCTCGGCCGGCTGCTCGCGGAGTGGGCGGACGCGTTCAACCCACGCGCGAAAGAGGCGATCTCCTCGCGGTTGGCGGGCCGGCTTGGTGGATGCGGCGCGTGCCCGCCACCCAAGAGCAGCGGTCCCCAGCTCGAGTTCTTCAGGGTTTGACCCCTTGGCGGTGGCGGGTCACTTCGGATTTCCGTTCTGACCCCCCATTTCCGGTAAGGTGGTCGCCAGTCAGGCCGCCGCACTCACGCCGCTGGCCACTGATCCGAGGGAGATTCATGGTCTATCCAGAGGACTGGATGGATGACCTGCTCGGGGCGATCGGGGACGAAATGAGAGCCCGCACTCGCCCGGGCTCATATGAGCGCCTTCACCTGCTGGACGGCCGCCGCCTCCCGGACGCGGGGCCCGACAACGCCGCATACGCCTTCCAACGAGCGAGCCACACGTCGGCTCGCCCGCCAGGCGGGGTCCTTCGCACCGGAGTCGGGCAGGACGTGGAGGTCACGGTGCAGACTTTGGGGGACGAGACCACGGTCACCTTGGTCTCGGAGGGCGATCTCGGACCAACGATCCCCGAGGCGGAGCTCCTGTTCCGGGATCCGGGGCCGTTGCGGGTTGTGTTTGATCGATTGAAGGACTTCCGCAGGGTCCTTGAGGATCTGGCGATCTCGCTGGCGGAGGGGAGACCCCCCATGGCCCGGGGTGCGATTCTCCCGCAGGGAATCTTGGAGGACTTGGCGCCGGCACAGGCGGAAGCGGTGCGGGCCGCGATGCGTGCGCCGCTCAGCTTGATCTGGGGACCCCCGGGGACTGGGAAGACCTTCACGGCTGCGCGACTGGCCGTTTGCCATGTCAACGCAGGCCGACGCGTTGTCCTCTCGGCTCCAACGCGCCGCGCAACAGACGTGCTGCTGCAGGAAGTGCTGACCCAACTCACCTGGGGCCACGCGGAGGCCGATGGCCGTGTCGTCCGCCTTGGAGACCTCGAGCTCGGTGGACTCAGGAATGAGTGGGGAGAGATCGTGGATCTCCGCCGCCTCCGGGCGCGACGGCAGGAGGCCGTGGGTCCGGGTGAGACCGTGTCCACGGAGACACTGCTGCGTGAGGCTCGGATCGTCGCGACCACCGCCCACCGCGTGGCGCTTGGGCAGGTGCCCCGGTGCGATGTCCTGATCGCGGACGAGGCTTCGATGATTCCTCTCGCCATCGCCCTCCTCATGATCCCCGTGGCGGAGCGAGCGATTTTCACCGGAGATCCGCGGCAGCTGGGGCCCGTGGTTCAGGCTCGAACAGGAAGAGCCAAGCGGTGGCTGGGTCGTTCGGTGTTCGATGCTCATGCCTCCTCCCGAAACGGGCTCTCGGGGCCATCCATCAGGGCCCCGCTCATGATGCTCACTCATCAGCATCGCATGCCGCCGGCGATATGTGAGGTCGTCTCATCCCTCTCATATGAGGGCGCGCTCAAGACCGCCCGGCGCGCAGAGTCCGGCGCTTCGCACATGCAGGTCCTTCCGTGCCCGGTGCTATACCTGAACACGTCACCGGCCTTGCCGAGCGCGGGGCTAGGGAGAGAGAACCGGGGGCAAGCGGCGATGGTGACCCGCCTCATTTCACGCCTTCTCTCACATGAGCCTGGGGTCGCGGGAGAGATCGCGCTCATCACGCCTTACCGGGAGCATGAGAGGGCGCTCAGATCCGCCGCTCATGCCATCGGGCTTGAGCGAGCTGCTGCAGAGATTTCCACCGTCCACCGGTTCCAGGGCCGTGAACGGCGGATCGTCATCGTGTCGATGCCCGAACAACGAGGTGAACGACTGGGGTGGTTCCTCAGGGCAACACGGCCTGAACAGGAGGGCGGGAGGCTCCTCACGGTGGCCTGCTCCCGAGCCACTCATCACCTGCTCATCGTGGGGGATTTGACGTGGCTTTCTCGCAGCGCGCCCCCTCAGGGCGTTTTGCTGCGGCTGCTGAGGCTGGTCCGGGCTCATGGATGCCCACTGCCCGCCCGGTGGACTCAAGCCGGGCTGCCAGCGGTCAAGGTCTCTCGACCCCACACTGCTTTGGGAAAAGGAGGGTGAACCGGATATGGTGGCCGGAGCAGCGAGAGTGCGGGGATGTCCTCGCACTCATGAGGCGGTCCGAAACCCGGTCCGCATGAGGAATCGGTTTGTCCGCGCTCATGATGTCTGAGAGCGAGGGCGAGCTGGAGGACAGCAGGATCGTCCACGCAGCGGGCTTCCTGATCCGCCTCACGATGAAGCTCACATGAGTCAGGTGAGCGACACCGCGACACCCCGGCCCGAAGGTGCGAACGGGCTGGGAAGCATCGACAGAGCCATGTCCACCCGTCTGAAGGGCGGGCTGGATGAAACGAAAGGAGTAGACCCTCATGGGACGAAAGAGGATTGATGGTCGGATCCGGCGGAACCAGCCGCGGGGATCCGCTCGAAATGGGAGCAGCCCGAGGCGCCGCTCTCCGAATGGGAGCCGGTCTCTCGCACCCCCCCAGTTTTCAGACCTTTCGTGCGTGCCGCAGGACTTGCTTAGACGCGCCACCCAGAAGCTCGTCTGGATACAGCGTTTCGTAGCGGAAGGCCGGCCTCGCGGCAAGGTCGAGGAGTACGCCGCACAGGCGAAGGAGGCTCTCAACCTGCGGGAGGCGGTGCCCCCCTACACGACGCTCATGACCTGGGCGTATCGGTACGAGGAATTTGGGATCTTGGGCCTCGTCGACTCAGTCCCCTCGCACGCCGGTACCTCCACTGCTCTCGACGATGAGGCCAAGGCTCTTCTCAGGGTCGCAATCATCGGTGGGAAGAAGAACGTGACCGCCGCACGCGGCTTCCTCATCCAGCACCTGGGAGGCGAGAGGACGCCCAGCTACAGCACGTGCCTCCGAGAGGTGCACAGGCTCCGGCGCGACGAGGCGCATCTGTACGCCATGGCGGAGCATGGGAGGGGCTACTTCAGGAACGTTTTCCGCCTGTCGATCGCGCAGGGTGCTCTCCCCGCCGGATACCGATACGAGATCGACAGCACCGTGGCCGACATCTGGGTGCGGGTGCCCGACCCACGGAACCCGGGGGCGTGGTTGGCGGTGAGGCCGGCCCTGACGGTGGTTCAGGACGCCGGGAGTCGGGCGCTCCTGACCTTCAACCTCGCCCTCTCCGCTATCGATTCCGGCATCGTTCTTGGCACGGTGCAACGCGCAATCGACCCGGAGTTCAACTACCCAGGCCTGATCTCATTGGGCGTTCCGCGAGAGATCGCCGTCGACGAAGGGTCTGAGCATCGCGGCAACTTCAGCCGAGTCATGGGTCAGCTGGGCGTGGAGGTGATCAACGGGATCCCAAACGAGCCCCAGGGCCAGGCAAAGGTCGAGCGAGTGATCCGGACGATCACCACGGAGGTCCTGTCCCACATGGTGGGCTACTCGCCCATCCACAAGCGGCTCGACCCCTACGCCCCGGCCGATGCGGACGCGAAGCGCACACTCACCAAGCTGAAGTACGAGCCGGTCCGGCGCGAGGTGCTGGTCGAGCAGCTCCCCACGCTTCCAGAACTCGAGGCGAAGATCCTCGCCTGGGGGAGCGTCTATAACGACCGACCCCACAAGGGCCTCCCGAGCGATTCTCCTGAGCTCCGTCAGCTCATCGAACTCGCGGACAAGCTCGATGCTCTCGAACTGACCCCGGGTGAGTCGGAGGCTGCATGACGAAGGAAACGGACGCCACCAGCTTCGGACGGTCCGGTCCGACTCGGAAGGACATCGAGGAGATCGTCACCGGGGCCGACCTGTTCGAGCATCCGAACATCGTTCCGGGAGCTCCTGCACGAGGCCTGTCTCCGCGGGAGATGGTCGCGGCCACATATGAGGCGCGGGAAGACCAGACCCAGTCCCCAGGCCTGTTCATGGTCGAGACTCCCCTGAATGCCATTGGGAAGGATGGGATCCAGTTCCTTCGGAAGCAATACACCGGTCTGGACCTGATTCCGTTGACGACGGGCCCCAAGAATCGGCTGCGG
Source organism: Gemmatimonadales bacterium (assembly GCA_050485725.1). Taxonomy (GTDB): domain Bacteria; phylum Gemmatimonadota; class Gemmatimonadetes; order Longimicrobiales; family Gaopeijiaceae; genus SKNW01. Next base: position 8,513 of record JBJHBX010000030.1, read on the forward strand.
CAGGATCTCATGATGCGCTACAATCGCGCGGAGCTGGCTCGCGGGGTCCTCGAGGAGATCGTGGTGCTCGAGCGGGATGCCCAGGGCGTTTACACCGAGTTGGGACGGGCCAGGCGTTCGGACGTCTTCCGGCAGGACACCGACTACTCCGTGGTACTGCGCGAGCGCGCCCACTACGTCCAGCGCCTGGTGGAGACGGTGAAGTTGGACAAGGAGCAATTTCATCGGATCGAGTCGGGTACCAAGGCCCTGGAGGAACTGGCAAGCGCGATTCACGCACGCGAACGGTTGCAGCGGAAGAACCGCAAGGAGCCGATCGTGTCGGCGGCCCGTTGGGATATCGATACGCCCCCCACCCCAGAGGTCGATGCCGACTACGCGGCAATGAAGGCCAACAGGCCAGAGGCCGCTTCAGACTCGGGAGCACCCGATGACCTTCGTCTAGCCGACCTCATCACGGGCGCCGGCCCACTGGGAGAAAGCCACGAGTCTGCCTCGATCAAGGGCTCGCGGGGGCGGAAGAAGATGGGCAAGAAGGCTTCTGAGCGTCCCGCAGCAGAACCCGCCGCCTCCACCGGCGAAGACGACGAGGGCGTGCTGCCTATGAACGGCGGGACGGCAGGCCTGGCAGACCTCCTGAGTGACTCACCCGTCCCTCCGGACGACCATGAACCCCTACCCCGAGACGCGAATGTCGAAGAACGCTAAGTCCCAACCTTCCGCCGGCGGTGATGGCACCGCGGCTCGCGCACGGCTTCCCTTCCTCGATCTAAAGGTGCACGCCGAGATCGACCACCAGATGAGGCTAGCCATGGACGGCGTCGAGAGCTCGGCGGTCATCGGAGAGAAGGGCACCGGTAAGACGGCGGCGATCCGGATGCTGGCGGACCGGATCGAGCGGGAGGAGATCTTGGCCCCCTCAGGTGCGGGAGGAAACTCGCGCCAGATCCTCCGGTTTCTCTCCTCGGATGCGACAGGGGTCAAGACGCTCCTCACCGACCTCTACTACGCGATGACCCAGACGAAGCTCACCGCCGGGGTGGCCAGATCGACGACGCCGCGCGATCTCGCCGAACTGGTCGCCAATCACTGTGCGGAGGAGAACGTGCACCTGATTGTGGTCGACGAGGCACAGAAGGCAAACGCCAATAACCTCGACCAACTCCGCGAGATACCCGAGCGCGCCCTTGAGCGTGGCCATCACATGGGACTCCTCCTCGTCGGGAACCCCAAGCTACGCCGGACGCTCGCGGCCTCGCGTGAGCTCGGACAGCGCGTGGCCACGGTCATCACCATGCCGATGATCGACCGCCGCTTCGTTGGCGAATCGCTCGCCACCCTTGAGCCTAGCCTCGGGGATCTGCGGGAGCAGCTGGGGAAGAAAGCGTGGGCTCCGCTCGAAGAGCTCCTCGTCCGGAAGGTCGACGGGAAGATCCGACGGCTCACGATCATTGTTGCGAACGCCGTGGTGCTTTCCCGGCGCCTGGGGCGCCCAATCGACGCTGTCATCCTCCGGACGGCGATCGAAAAGCTTTCCCCCGAGGTCTGATCATGGGACGCAAGCGGCGTTGGCCAAAGACTCGGGAGGAACGGGCGGACCGCAATACCGTGGTGACGCTGATCCAGGAGGTAGGTCGTCGGAAGCTCCGGTTCACTGTCTCAGACCTCCGGAAGCACCTCAACGACCACGATCGCATCAGCCTCCATCACTCGCACGACCTTTCTCGCCATGTCACATATCTCGAGGGTCCCGGAACGCTGCTTGTCCAGGTGGGGGCCCGCTTCGGCTCAGGCCGCGACGGGGAGGCTCCGAAGGGTTCCAAGCGCACCTTTGTGCTGACGAGTCGGCTCGCGGAGTATCACTCAAGCCCGAAAGGCGATGAACTGGATGACATCGAGCGGGTCTGGCTCGCCCTCTGGGTCGCCTCCATGGTCTGTGATGGGCCGGTACCAACGAAAGCGGTGACGGTGGTCCTGAGGCACATCCTGCCGCTCGCTGTGGAGGGGGCTCGCCAGACCTCGACGTTCCTCCAGGCCCTGGCCCAACGGGCCGATCCCCTCGCAGAGAAGATCAAAATCCGTGGGGAGAGGTGGGTGCAGTGGAAGCCGCTCGGACCCGAGCCCAATCTTGACGAGTTGGACGAATGGGTGCGGGAGGCACGACCAGCTCTCGAAAACCAATCGACGCTCTCGCGGGCCGGGCACGCTACGAAAAGCGACGTGGTGCGGGAGCTCGTCGAAATCGCGCTGCAAGCGCATTCATCGTCCAGATGGCCCGCAGGCCGGTCGGTCACGGCCGCGGATATTCGCGCCGTAATACACGAGGACGATCGCGCTCGATATCTCGACCGGCACCTCAGGCGCATCGGCGGCTCGCTTAGTCGGGTCCTGGCGGACGTGGCGAAAACCACCATCGTGGGTCGCACGAGGGTGAACCAGCAGGTCATCAAGGTGCCGAACCCGTGGAGCGAGGCCACCTACCTTGACGTGCCCGGCCTGCCGGGATTCGAATCGCGGCGTCTGGTGGTCCCAATGCGGGGCTTGGCTTCCCTCCTTTCCTCAGCTGCGCTGCATGACCTGAACCTAGAATATGCCCAAGCGCTGGCGGTCGGCGGTGATGAGCCCGCCACCGCCGCGATTTCGGCCGCGCGCCTCCTCCACCTTCAGCATGAGCTGGACTCGATCGGGGCGGTACTCGGGAGCACGAAGGAACAGGCCCACCTCCTGGGTACGGCGAATCGCGATCGGTTGGATGAGATGTCCGCCAAGTACGACCAACTCCGTACATTGCGCGGAACGACCGCCGGAGCCCTCCGCCGCGCCGGCGAGGCACTCTCCCCCTTCGGCATCGTGCCCGAAGAAGTCCTGGCCGTGGATCGGCCGCTGCTGACGGGGGCAGAGTATGCATCGTGGTTCCTGCCGAGCGCCCTTCGTGGACTCACGCCGGCCGAGTTCCTGGCTCGGGCGCAGAGCCTGAGACGCTACCCCAATCCCAGGTTTGTGAGTCGCGCCGACCCCGATCCGGTGCTGAGGTGCGGGACAGCCGTCGACCGCGTCGAGGCCCTGGTGTACGCTACCCAACGGCGCCGCACAGCTCTGACCGGGTTCGTCGCAACCGGGTCAGCGCTCCTCGGAAGGTTTCTTCGCGATCCTCGGCTGCCGGCGCTCCTGCTCGACTCCAAGGATTCCGGCCTGCGGCGCCAAGGGCTGGCGGCCCTCGCCCTACTCGGGGAGGAGCCGGCCTACGCCGTGGGCGTGAACGCCCTCTCCGATCCAAACACAGGAATACGGCCGGTAGACGCGATTTACGCGCTCATGATCCTCCAGCGCTTCACGCCCGACCTCGTGCCAACCGCGATGCGACGCTCCGCGGACCTTGCCGTGCTGCGAACGCTGAGGGACGCGGAGAGAGCCGCAGCAGACGGGCGCTGGTTGTTGCAGCGGTGAGCCGGTCGCCGGATCTGGCCGGCCGATGGGACCCGATCCCCTGGCGCGGCGCCGAAGAGAGGACAGGATCTGTCGGCGGCGGGGGTGCAAGCGCCTCCTTCCACACAGCGAGCATGTGGCCCGTCGGGCCACCGCGCGCCGGAAGCCACGTCTGCATCTCCGAGCGCGTGCCCGCCCCCAGCACCTGGCTGGGGGGGTTGCCGTATCACCGGTCGTGGCCCAATCTCGAGTCCGCTGCGCGTGTCCCCGCCGCGGGAGTATCGAGCGGAGCAGCACCGCCGTTCCGGGCCGCGAGGGCCCGCCGGTTGCCGTCGTAGGACGTTGCAGCGGTCCTGCCGTGCCGCAGTCGTGCGCAGCTTAACTCGCCGGCCGGAGCCGGCAAGCTGGCGCGTTGGAGTGATCACGAATCCCCCAGAACTGGACGACGATTCTACATGAGCCTACAGGCCCCTCTACGCTACAAGTGCATAGAGTTTCGTCGGGTTCTCTCAAGTGGGAATTCGCAACCACTACTCGTGGTAGCCCGGGAACCGGATGGGGCCGCAACCCAAGTCGTGTTGAAGGTCCGCGAGCCCAGCGTGCCGAACGGCCATTTCGGCCCGACCTCGTTGGCTTCCGAGTTGGTGTGCGCTGTCTTGGCCCGTGCCGCTGGGCTCACCGTCCCCGATTATGGGGTGGCTGAAGTGACGAGAGAGTTCGCTGAGAGCGCACCGGATAAGGAAGTACGCAGCCTTCTACGCGCGAACATCGGAGCCAATTTTGCGACCCGCTATCTGGGAGGGCGGAGCACTTGGCTACCGTCCTACTCGCCGAGAGGTGAACTGCTCGAGAGGCTTGAGGGCGTCATAACCTTGGATTGCGCGTTGATCAACGGCGATCGCACCCACATGAAGCCGAACCTCCTTTGGGACGGTGAGGATGTTGTTCTAATCGACCATTCCCTCGCACTGCCAGTCCACGAATGGTCAGACGAGCAGCTCGAGGAATCGCCTCTCATGCCGGAAAGGCATGTCAAGCGACACGCAACTTACAAGGCGCTTTTCAACCAAGGGCAGCGCTATCAGGCGCTTCTGGACGTATGGATGGGACTCCCGTGGTCGGATGTGGCCGCGCTACGGTCGTGGATTCCGCCAGAGTGGGAGCGGAAACGCGGCGACGTGGATAGGATGTTCGCTTTCTTGGAGAGGCGCAGCGAGCGGTTCCGCGATATCAGACGGGACCTTGTCAGGGTCGTAAAATGACGCCTTACACCTTCTCCCTGCTCCGCTATGTTCACGACGTGGGGGCAGGAGAATTCGCGAACGTAGGCATAGTAGCATGGGCGAATCACGCGGGATTGCACTTCCGGGTGAGTGATCGCTACGGCCGGCTATCACAGTTTTTCGCGGACTTCGACGGCTTGTCCTACCGCCGCGTGGTTAAGCACGTGGAGGACCGCCTCCATGCTCGGAAGTCCGATCTGCGACAGGGAGACCTCTTGAGGGATGGACCGCCCGACCTTCTCGAGTTGATCCACTCGATCGTACCGCGAGACGACAGCGCGCTGCAGTGGTCGCCTGTGATGGGCGGCGTAACGGACAACCTTGCGCAACGAGTCGACGAGCTGTTCGATGAACTCGTGCTCCGCCACGAGTCGAAGTTGGGTCGAGAGCGCCGCGATGAGCAATCGATCCAGCGCACCGTCGATCAGGTCCTCTCCGAGGCTGGCCTGCTGGGCCGGCTCCGAAGAGATGTGGAGGTTGTGGGGCAAGACTACGAGTATTCGTTCTATACTGGATGGTCGAACGGCAAGCTGCAGGTGCTCGAGCCGATATCTTTGGACTTCGTGAATCCTGCGGACATGGTCGAGAAGGCGAACACCTGGAGTGGCCGGCTCTACAATCTCGCCCGTCGCTCGGATTTTGGATTCACGGCGATTGTCGCGCGACCGACGGAAGATGCGTCCCTCCGAAGGCTCGACCGCGCAATGGCTATTTTGCGCCACGCGCCTTCAGTACGGGCCGTTGTTCCAGAGGAGGAGGTTCAGTCGGTGGTTGAGGCGATCCAGCGTGATCTCACGCCCTGACATTCTTGCGAGGTGCTGAACTTGCTGGCGTGCCCCCCAACTTTCGATGGTCGCGAACTTACGATAGAAGATGACGAAGGCGAGGCCATATTTACGATAGCGGCGTCTCCGATCTACGGTAGAACTTGGTGAACCACAGCCGCGCACCCGCACCAGCTCGACCCCTGCGACGATGGCACGGGGCTGCGTGGGATCCGGGTCACGCACGTTCGTCTGGAAGTCCCGGATGTCCGTGCTGAAGAGGTTCAGGTTGGCCGTCACCCCCTGCGCCGGGGAGGTCTTGATCCCGAACTCGACATGCCGCACATCCTCGGGATCGATTCTCACCGTGGACAGGTCCGGCTGCCCCCCGACCGTGGGAAGGGCGCTCAGGTTGAACCCGAAGCTCTTGAAGCTCGTCGCGTAGGTCCCGTAGAGGTTGACCTGTTCGGTCAGCTCGAAGCCGGCAGTCAGCTGGCCCGACAGGTTGGTGTCGGAGATGTCGGCGTCAAAGTAGTAGGCGCTTCCGGGCTTCAGGTGGTTGAGTTCCGGATCATCGGCGCCCCCGTAGACGATTCGCTCGAAGCTCCCGTCCTTGGCGTCGTAGTTCAGGCGAAGCCCCGGAAGGAGGCGCAGCCGATCGGTCACCCGCCACTGGAGCTGCCCGAAGAGCGCTGCGCTCGTGGTGGTGATGTTGGCGAACGCCGCCTGCCCTCGCCCTTCGAGCAGGGCCGAAAGACGGGCGGGGTCGGCGGAGGCCACCAGGGGGTTGTTGGGGTTGAGGCTCCAGCGCCAGGAGTCCTTCCCCTGCACCTCGATCGTCTCGGCGTCGAGCTTCTGGCGGAAGGCGAAGAGGCCGGCCACGAAGTCGAGCCGGGGAGACACCTCGGCCGCGTAGCGGACCTCCTGGGTCCACTGGTGGTGCTCGGAGGGAGCCTGCGAGAGGGCGATGAAGTCGGTCGAGGTCCAGTCCCGGTCGTTCGAGGGACCCCACTTCCAGGAACGCCAGGCGGAGATGGAGGTCAGCTGCCCAGGCCCCACCTCCCAATCGAAGGTCAGCGAGCCCCCGGCAAAGTCCTGGTCCGCACGCCAGGGAGAGTTGTGGTCCATGACGCGATCGAAGGGGTTCGTGCTGGGGAGGGTGTATCCCAGGTCCTCGGCGATCGCGGCGAACCGCTGGTT
>JBJHBX010000031.1:0-14863 GCA_050485725.1 Gemmatimonadales bacterium
CGACGGGAGCCGGGAACGACATCGAGCGGGCCACCGCCATGGCACGGCGCATGGTGACGCGCTTCGGGATGTCCGAGGCGGTGGGGCTCATGGCGGTGGGAGACTCGGACCAGGAAGTCTTCCTCGGGCGCGACGTGATGCAGCGCCGGGACGTGTCCGAGCACACGGCGCAGCTCGTGGACCGCGAGGTGAAGCGGATCCTGGACGAGGCCCACACGCGGGCACGGCAGGTGCTCGAGGACGAGCGCGAACTCCTGACCCGGATCGCCGAGGCGCTCCTCCAGGTCGAGACGCTGGACCGCGACGACATCGCGGCGCTCGAGCGCGGCGACCCCCTCCCGCCCCGCGACGAAGTGGAGCCGGAGCCGGTCACGCCCGGCTCCGACGGTCCCGACCTCCCCGGAGGTCCGGACGGATCGGCGGCCGGGGAGATGGCGGGCGAGGAGGCCGACGTGGACGCGGCGGCCCCCGTTGCTCCGGTCCGGAGAACGCGGGAGGAACGTTCCGCGCTCGAGGGGACCCTCGGACGAACGGGGCGCGAGGACCCCGAGGCCGGTCCATCCCACGGATGAGGCTCGCGGGGGCCCTTCCGTGCTGATCTCGCTCTGGGAGCAGTTCCAGTTCCTTCGCCCCCGGGGGGCGGACCTGGTCGAGATCGCCATCGTGGCGTTCCTCGTCTACCGGATCCTCCTCCTGCTCCAGCGTACCCGGGCCATGCAGATGATCCTGGGGGTGGGGCTCCTCGTGGGGGTCTACTTCTTCTCGCTCGTCCTCCAGTTCGAGCTGATCCGGGCGCTCCTCGAGACGCTCTTCCAGTACGGCGCCATCGCGATGCTCGTGGTCTTCCAGCCCGAGCTCCGGGCCGCCCTCGCGCGACTGGGCCAGTCCCGCTTCTTCCGGGGGTTCGTGAAGATCGAGGGGGTCCCTCTCATCGATGAGCTGGTGCAGGCGGTCGAGTCGCTGTCCCGAACGAAGACCGGCGCGATCATCGCGCTCGAGCAGGAGGTCGGGCTCGACGAGTATGCGAGGACCGGAAGCCCGGTGCAGGCCAGGGTCTCGGCCCAGCTCCTGACCACGATCTTCACCCCCTACTCACCCCTCCACGACGGCGCGGTGATCGTGACCGGCGACACGATCCGGGCCGCGGGGGCGATTCTCCCGCTGACCCAGTCCCCCCTCAGCGACAAGTCGCTCGGGACCCGCCACCGGGCGGCGATCGGTCTCTCCGAGGAGACCGACGCGTTCGTGGTCGTCGTGTCCGAGGAGACGTCGCGGATTTCCGTCGCCAGGGGGGGGCGGCTCGAGCTCGGAATCTCGTCGGATCGCCTTCGCGAGCTCCTGGAATCGGTCCGTCCGGAGCGAAACGGCGGGATGTTCAAGCTGGCCGGTGCCCGACGGTGATCCGCGGCGCCGAATTTCGTGCACAGGACGTTTGACACTGCAGGGGGGGCTCCGTACATTGGCGCGGTTCTCTCCCCCGACACCTCTGAACGCCGCCGGAATCCCCGTGATTCCCGCGTGGCCTGGGAAAAGAAAGGAGCCCGGTCTTGGAAGAATCCACCGACTTCCAGTACAACCTGATGACCCTCTTCGCCGACGGCGGGCTGATGATGTACGCCCTCGTCCTCTGCTCCCTGATCGCGCTGGGCGTGATCATCGCGAAGGCATGGACCCTCTGGGTCGCGCACCGTGACACGGAGCGGGTGCTGGCGGAGGTCCAGGCCCTCGCCGAGAAGGGGCGGATCGAGGAGGCGATGCGGGTCGCGGCAGAGACACCCGGGCCCGCGGCGGCGATCCTCCTTTCGGGGCTGCGGCGGATTCGTCAGGGCCGGGTCCGGGAGGGCGAGATCGAGCAGGCCATCAGCACCACGGGCACCATCGAGCTCGGTTTCCTGGAGCGGGGCCTCGTGATCCTCGCCACGATCGCCAACGTGGCGCCGCTGATGGGATTCCTGGGAACGGTGGCCGGAATGATCCTGGCCTTCGCCTCCATCGAGCTGGCGGGCGACGTGAACCCGACGCTCGTGGCCGGCGGCATCAAGGTGGCGCTCCTGACCACGGCCACGGGGCTCCTCATCGCGATCCCGGTGAACCTGGGGTACAACTTCTTCGTGACCCGGATCGACAAGCTGATCGTGGACATGGAGCAGGGGACGCAGCAGGTGCTGAACCTGGCCTGGAACATGGAGCGCGACGGCAAGCTGATCATCACCGGGAAGGACGTGCCGGTGGGCTCGGTGATCGCCGAGGCCCCCACCGCCACCGCCGCTCCCACGAGTCCGCCGGCCCCCGCGCCCGAGCGTTCCGAACGCAAGGACCCCCACGGCGGGTGATCGACCCCCCGATGGAACCTGCACGCGGAACCCCCTGTAAGACTCCTGTAGAGATCCCGAACCCCGGAGAAGAGGCCCCGTGGCGATCCTGAACAAGAAGCAGAAGGTCAGTGACGAGATCCCGTCGTCGTCGATGGCGGACATCGCCTTCCTCCTGCTCATCTTCTTCCTCGTGACGACGGTGTTCCCGAAGGACCGCGGTCTTCCCATCGTCCTGCCGGAAGCGCAGGAGGAAGTGGAGGTCTCGCAGCGGAACATCCTCCACCTCGACATCATGCCGGACGGCTTCGTCCGCATGCGCCGAGGGGATTCCCAGAATACCTCGACCATCGCCACCCGCGAGGTCGAGCAGCTCTGGAGGCTCGAGGTCGCACAGAACCCGAACCTCATTGCGGCCGTGAAGACGCATCCCGAAGCGCAGCACCGCTACATGATCCAGGTGCTCGACGGCCTCCAGATGGCCGGGGCCGAGCGAATCGCACTCCAGATGCTCGAGGGGAGCTGACCGATGGCCATTTCCAACAAGGGTTTCGAGCGGAAGTCCAAGGCGTCGGACCAGATCCCCAGCTCGTCGCTGGCCGACATCGCCTTCCTCCTCCTGATCTTCTTCATGGTGACCACGGTCTTCCGGAAGGAGACGGAGCGGAACATCGAGTGGCCCGACGCTGCAGCGACGCAGCAGATCGACGAGAAGCGCCAGAACATCCTGTACGTCTGGGTGGAGCAGTCCGGCCAGGTGTTCATGAATGACCGCCCCGTGGCCATGGAGGACGTGTCCTCACTGGTCGCGCCGGCGTGGCAGGATTCGGGCGGCCGCCTCAGGATCTCCCTGAGGGCCGACGCCCGGACCCCGTACCGCTACATCAACGCGGTGCAGGAGGAGATCAAGGAGGCCGGAGCCATCTACGTGGTGTTCGCCACGGACCTGGAACGGCAGATGCAGAGGGTGAGACGATGAGCAACGAGACCAGGCAGGCCGTCGCCGCGGTCCCCGGAGGGGACTTCTTCGACACCGCAAACGACCGGTTCAAGCGGTCGTTCGGGGCGTGGTTCTGGGGCTCCATGGTCGCCGCAACGCTGATGCACATGGCGATCATGGCGTTCTTCCCGAACCTCTCCGCTTCGGACGTCTCGTTCGCGATGGACGAGTTCGAGGCGATCGAGCTGCCGCCCGAGATCGAGGTCCCGCCGCCGCCGGAGCAGATCCAGCGGCCCGCGAACCCGGTGATCTCGGAGGCGATGATCGACGAGGACATCACCATCGCTCCGACCACCTTCGAGGACAACCAGCCCGACGACCTTCCCCCGCCCCGTGCGGATGCCGGTGCCGGACTTGGTGACGCCCCGACCTTCACCCCCTTCACCGTCGCCCCCGAAGTCCGGAATCGGGCCGCGGTGGCCCGGGCGCTGGAGCGCGAGTACCCGCCCCTTCTCCGCGATGCGGGCGTCGGTGGAACGGTGCTGATGTACTTCTTCATCGACGAGAACGGGCGCGTGCAGGATCACCGGGTGCACGAGTCCTCGGGGCACACCTCGCTGGACCAGGCCGCCATGCGCGTCGCCGAGGTGTTCGAGTTCTCCGCGGCCATGAACCGGGACCAGCGCGTTCCGGTGTGGATCCAGATTCCCATCACCTTCACGACGCGCTGATCGAAGCCCGCACGTGACCGAGGCGCTCGGGAGGCCTCGCCGGTCCGAAAGGGCCGGCGGGGCCTTCGCCTTTTCGGCGCCGACGCGGGGTCGGTGGTTCCGCGGGGCTCGGGCATGGCGTACCTTTCCCTCGATGCAGAGCGATCGACTGGAGGAGCGCCTCGCCGAGGTGCGGGGCCGGATCGCCGACGCGGCCCACCGCGCCGGGCGGGATCCATCGGAGCTGAGGGTCGTCGCGGTCACGAAGGGGCATCCCTTTTCCGTGGTCGAGTCGGCGCTCGCCGCCGGGCTCCGCGACCTGGGCGAGAACCGGGTGGAGGCGCTGGTGGAGCGGGCGGGGCGGGTTCCCGCGGGGCGCTGCGCCTGGCACATGGTGGGGCGGCTCCAGCGGCGCCAGGCGCCCGAGCTGCACGGGGTGGCGAGCCTCGTCCACTCCGTGGATTCGGTCAGGCTGGCCGAGCGCCTCGACCGCACCCTTCCCGCAGGTGCCGGGGCCCTCCCGATCCTCGTGCAGGTGAACGTGTCGGGCGAAGATGCGAAGACGGGGTTCACCGTGGACGACGTGGTGGATGGGGCAGGGGCGATTCTCGAGCTGGAGGGGGTGCGGATGGAGGGACTGATGACGATGGCCCCCTTCACCGATGACGTGCGGGTGCAGCGTGCGACCTTCGCGGGACTCCGCCGAGTGCGCGAGCGTCTCGCCGCGGAGCTCCCGGGCTTCACCGGCGCGGAACTCTCGATGGGAATGTCCAACGACTACGAGGTGGCCGTCGAGGAGGGGAGCACGATCGTGCGCCTCGGGACGGTCCTGTTCGGAGAACGCGAAGGATGATCGACCTTACCCCGCTGGATGTTCGGAACAAGCGCGGAGACTTCCGGAAGGGACTCCGGGGGTACGAGCCGCAGGAGGTCGACGCCTTCCTCGAGGTGGCGGCCGAGCGCCTCGAGGCCGTCGTGCGCGAGAACATGGCGCTGAAGGAGCGACTGGCCGAACTCGAGACCCGGCTGGACCGGGCCGAATCCCGGGAGTCGGCTGTCCAGGAGGCACTGGTGAGCGCGCAGTCGCTTCGGGAGCAGGTCCGGGAGCAGACCGAGCGAGAGGCCGAGCTGCGCCTCCGCGAGGCCGACCAGGCTGCGGCCCGCGCGCGCGAAGAGGCGGATCGCGACGCGGCCCGGATCCGCGCCGAAGCCCGGGCCGAAGCGGAGCGGCTCCGCGGGGAATCCGCGAAGCTGCTGGACACCGCCCGGCGGGAGCTCGACGAACTGAAGCGCAGTCGGGCACGGTTCCTGCGCACCTACCGGTCGCTTCTCGAGAAGGAGCTGGACCTCGTGGAGGCGGAGGAGGGTCTCGAGGACGAGACCCAGGTGGATCTCGACGAGCTGCGGATCTTCCGGCGCTCGGATGAACCCGAGCCCGGTTCGCCCGCCGAGGAGCCGGTGGAGGCGGAGCCCGGGGCGGGTGCGGAGGATCCCGGGATCGACGGAACGGAGCCGGTGCCCTCGGGAATCGGAGAGACGGCGGAGCCGCGCGTCGAACCCGATCCCGGTGGGAGCTGAGCCCTCGTCTTCCGCGCCCCCGAGGGTGCTGCCCCTGCACCGGCGGGGCGCTGCACCGCTGCATCTCCAACGGCCCGAGCCTGTCCCTTGACACCGACCCCATCCGTTCCGACGACCGGCATGCATTACCCCGACCTGCCCGAGACCCTGCTTTCACTGGAAGAGGAACTCCTGGACCGGTGGCGGCACGAGGAGCTCTTCCGGCGGACACTCGAGGCCACGGCCGGGGGCACACCCTTCGTGTTCTACGAGGGGCCTCCCACCGCGAACGGGCGTCCGGGGCTTCACCACCTGATCTCCCGCACGATCAAGGACCTGGTATGCCGGCACCGGGCCATGCAGGGGCGGAGCGTGACCCGGATCGCCGGATGGGACACCCACGGCCTTCCCGTCGAGATCGAGGCCGAACGCAGGCTGGGCATCTCGGGCAAGCCCGAGATCGAGGCCGTCGGCATCGAGCGCTTCAACCAGGTCTGCCGCGACTCCGTCTTCACCTACAAGGAGGACTGGGAGCGCTTCTCGGAGCGGATCGCGTACTGGCTGGACTACTCCCGCCCCTACGTGACCTTCCACACCCCGTACATCGAGTCGGTCTGGGCCATCCTGAAGATGCTTGCGGAGCGGGGGCTCCTCTACCGGGGCCACAAGTCGGTGCCCTACTGCCCCCGCTGCGGCACGGCGCTCTCGTCGCACGAGGTGGCCCAGGGCTACGCCGATGTCGAGGACCCTTCGCTCCACTTTCTCTGCCACTGGCTCGACGAGGAGGGAGGGCCCGACCCCGAGGGACGGAGCTTCCTCGTGTGGACGACGACCCCGTGGACGGTGCCTTCGAACGCCGCCCTCGCGGTGCACCCCGATCTGACCTATGCCGAGGTGGCGTGGTCGACCCCCGGGGGGAGCGAGCGCAGGCTGGTGGTGGCCGAGTCCAGGGTCCAGGCCATCTTCGGTGACGATGCCCGGATCCTGGCCCGGCACGCGGGCTCGGACCTGGTCGGACGCCGGTACGCGCGCCCCCTCGACGTGGTCCCCCTCGACGGCGTGGAGCCCGGGGCGCTCGATGCCGGATGGCGGGTCGTGGACGAGACCTTCGTTTCGGCGGACGAGGGCACCGGGATCGTGCACATGGCCCCCGCCTTCGGCGCCGACGACTACGCCTCGGGGCAGCGCCACGGGTTCCCCATGCTCAGGCCCGTCGACGACCGGGGCTGCTTCCGCGACGGGATCGACCTCGTGGGCGGGCGATTCGTGAAGGAGGCGGACCCGCTCCTCGTGGAGGCGCTCCGCGCGGGCGGCGGCCTCTTCCGCATCCAGCAGGAGACGCACAGCTACCCCCACTGCTGGCGATGCGGGTCACCGCTGATCTACATGGCCCGGGACTCCTGGTTCGCCGCGACGTCCTCCTGCAAGGAAGAGATGCTCGCGAACAACGCCACGGTGGGCTGGCACCCCCCGGAAGTGGGGGAGGGTCGTTTCGGGGAGTGGCTCCAGAACAACGTCGACTGGGCTCTTTCGCGCGACCGCTTCTGGGGAACGCCCCTTCCGGTCTGGGTGAACGATTCGGACCCCGCCGAGGTGGAATGGATCGGCTCCCTGGCCGAGCTCGATGCGCGCGTGCGCTCGGGGGGCGGAGACGGACTCCCCGCGGACTTCGATCCCCATCGACCCTTCATCGACGCCCTCTCCTGGCCTGCGGCGAGCGGGAGCGGGACGATGCGCCGGGTCCCCCAGGTGCTCGACGTCTGGTTCGATTCGGGTGCGATGCCGTACGCGCAGTGGCACTGGCCCCACGAGAACGACGAGGCCTTCCGGGCCCACTTCCCCGCCGACTTCATCTGCGAGGGGCTCGACCAGACGCGGGGGTGGTTCTACTCGCTGATGGCCATTTCGACCATGCTCGGCAAGGGATCCGCCTTCCGGAACGTGATCGTGAACGGGCTCATCCTGGACGCCGACGGGCAGAAGATGTCGAAGTCGAAGGGGAACACGGTGGACCCCTGGGATGCCATCGGAGAGTTCGGGAGCGACGCGCTTCGGTGGTACCTGGTCACGGTGTCGAACCCCTGGGTGGCCAAGCGCTACGACCCCGAGGGGGTGCGCGAGGCGTCGAGGAAGTTCTTCGACACCCTCTGGAACAGCTACCGGTTCTTCGCGATGTACGCCCGGGTCGAGGGCTGGGCGCCCTCCGCCGAGGATCCTGCACCCGAAGAGCGGACCGTGCTCGACCGGTGGCTCCTCTCCCGCCTGAACCGACTCCTCGACGAAGCGGGGAGCGCGCTGGACGCGTACCAGCTGACCCGCGCCTACCGTGCACTTTCCGACTTCCTGAACGAGGACCTGTCGAACTGGTTCGTCCGCAGGTCCCGCGCCCGCTTCTGGGGGAACGGTGACGCCGCCGACGCCCGGGCCGCCTTCCGGACGCTCCACGAGGCGCTGGTGGCGGTGGCGCGGGTCTCGGCCCCGGTGGCCCCCTTCGCCTCCGACTGGCTCCACAGGGCCCTTGTCGGTGGGGAGGAGGCCTCGTGGGAGCACTCGGTCCACCTGGCGCCCTTCCCCGAGCCGGACCCCGCACGAATCGATGACACCCTGGAGGCGGAGATGGAAGGGGTCCGGAAGCTCGTGTCGCTCGGGCGGGCGGCGCGGGAGGAGGTGCGGATCCGGGTCCGCCAGCCGCTGGGCGTGCTCCACGCCGTGGTGCCGGGCCCCGAGCCCCGGGAAGAGGTGCTGGAGCTCCTTCGCGACGAGCTGAACGTGAAGGAGGTGCGCTTCCTGGCGTCGGCGGAGGGGCTCGTGCGCCTCGAGCCGAGGCCCGCATTCCGGGCCCTCGGGCCACGCTTCCAGGCGCGGAGCCAGGCGGCGGCCGCAGCGATCCGGGCGCTGGACGCCGCGGCGCTGGAGCGGTTCCGCGGGGGCGAGGAGGTGCGGATCGAGGTCGAAGGCGAGTCCGTCGTGCTGGAGCCGGAGTGGCTCGACGTGGTGGAGACCGCCGTGGGGGAGCTCGTCGTGCGTGCAGAGGACGGGCACGTGGCGGCCCTGGACCCCACCCTCGACGACACGCTCCGCCGCGAAGGCATGGCGCGTGAACTCGTGAACCGGATCCAGCGCCTCCGGAAGGATGCAGGGCTCGAGATCACCGACCGGATCGAGCTGGCCATCGACGGTGCCGAGGCGGTGGTGGAGGCCGCGGCCGCCTTCGATGGCTTCATCGCGGGCGAGACGCTGGCGGTGGCCTTCGAGACCGGTCCAGGGGCGGTGGCGGCGCGGGAGCACATGCTGGCCGATGAAATCGACGGGTCGCATGCGCGGGTGGCGCTCTCCCGCGCAGCCCTTCCCTCGGGCGCCGGGGCGTGAGGCCATGACGGTCCGGGATGCGCGGCGCTTCGAGCTTGTCGTGGGGCCCGAGGGCGCCGGAGAGCGGCTGGACCGGTGGCTCGCCGAGGCGCTGGCGCTCTCGCGCACCCGCGTCGCGGCGCTCGTCGAGGAGGGGCGGGTGCGCTGGAACGGCGATGCACCCCGGAAGTCCGAGCCACTGGCGGAGGGGGACCGCGTGGAGGTGGAACTCCCGCCGCCGGCCCTTCCCCGCGCGGAGCCCGAGGCCCTTCCCCTGGACATCGTCCACGAGGACGCCGACATCGTCGTCGTCGACAAGGCCGCCGGAATGGTGGTGCATCCGGCCCCCGGACATCCCTCGGGCACGCTCGTGAACGCGCTGCTGCACCATGTCCGCGACCTGTCGGGGATCGGGGGCGAGCTGCGCCCCGGAATCGTTCACCGACTCGACCGCGACACCTCCGGACTCCTCGTGGTGGCGAAGCACGATGCCGCCCACCAGGTCCTTTCGGAAGCGCTGAGGAAGCGGAAGATCCGGAGGCTCTACCGGGCCGCCTCGTGGGGCCACCTTTCCGACACTCCGCTCCGCGTCGACGCGCCCATCGCCCGGGATCCCCGGAACCGGAAGCGGATGGCCGTGGTCGAGGGGGGGCGGCGTGCGGTCAGCCACCTGCGGGTCCGGGAGCGATGGGTCGCCGCCGACTACGTCGACGTGGCCCTCGAGACGGGTCGGACCCACCAGATCCGCGTCCACATGGCGCACCTGGGCCATCCCGTCGTCGGTGACAGGACCTATGGCGGCGGCTGGGAGCGGGGCCTCGGTGGCGAGAACCGCCGCTGGGCGGAGGCGCTCGCGAAGCGGGTCCCCCGGCACTTCCTGCACGCCCGCAGGCTCGAGTTCCGGCACCCCGTCACGGGCCGGATCATGGCCTTCGAGTCCCCGTTGCCGGAGGATCTGGAACGGGTCGTGCGGTGGGTCCGGGGTGGGGCGGGGGAAGTCGAGTGAGCGGCGGCCCCGGGCTTCTCGCGGAATTCGCGGAACTCCCCGGCGTCCGCGGCGTTCTTCTCGTGGACCTGGCCGGGCGCGTGGTCGACCGGATCGGGTTCGAGCGGCGGCAGGACCGGGCGCAGGCGGCAACCCTGGTGGCGGGGATGCATGCCGCGGGGGCCCGACTCTCGGAGGCTGCCGCGCGGGCCGGTCGGTCGACGATCCGGATCCGGGTGGGCGAGGCCGAGATCCGCGTGATCCGCGTGCCCCCCCCGGCCGTGCACCTGCTTCTCCTGCACCTGGAAAGCTACGGGGAACCGACGGACGAATCGATGGAAGATCGGCTCAGACGACTGGCGGCCGAGGTCCCGGGTGGACCCCTCGTGGCCGACGCGAGCGCCTTCGAGGCGACACTGGACACGGACCGATGAACGCGCGCGGTGGACCCGTGACCAGTTTCGACCCGAAGCTGACCTTCGAGACCTTCGTGGTGGGGCCGGCGAACCGCCTCGCATCCGCCGCCGCCCGGAGGTCCGCCGATTCCCCCGGTGCCGGATACAATCCGCTCTTCCTGTACTCGGCTTCGGGACTCGGGAAGTCGCACATCCTGTCGGCCATCGCCCACCACGCGCTCAAGGGGGACCCGGGCCGGACCGTCATGTACCAGACCCTCGAGGGCTACCTGGACGACCTGACCCGCTCGCTCGAGCAGGGGGGGACGGGTGCCGGCCGGGATCACTACGCCCATGCCGACGTCCTCCTTCTCGATGACGTGCAGTTTCTGACCGGCCAGCCGCAGGCCCAGGAGATGCTCCTCCGAACCCTCGACGCGCTGACGGCCCGGGGTGCCCAGGTGGTGCTGGCCTCGGACCGTCCGCCGGCCGAGATCAACGGCCTCGATGCCCGACTCCTCTCGCGGTTTTCGGGTGGGTTGATCGTCGACATCGGTCTGCCCGAATACGAGACCCGCGTCGCCATCATGCGGAGGAAGGTCGAGGATCGTGGCGCCCGGGTGTCCGAGGGGGTCATCGAGACGCTCGCCCGTCATCCCTTCCGGAACGTCCGTGAGCTCCAGGGCGCCCTGAACCGGCTCATGGCACTTCAGGAGCTCGAGGACCGCCTGGTCCACGTCGAGGAGCTCTCCACCGCGCTGGGACCCAAGTTCGCGGATCTCGGCGCCACCGGTCCCGGTGGAGACGGGCAGGCGGCGCAGGCTGCCGACGGCGCGCCGGAGCCCGAGTGGCGTCGAGCCTTCCGCCAGGTGGTCGCCGCGGTGGAGTCGGCGGGGTTCGCGGCGCATCGCCTCCGGCGTCATCTCGTGCCGGGGCTTCCGGAACCCGAAGACTGGCCGGCGGTGCTGCAGGGGTTCCGCAGGGACCTGGATCGGCTCCGCGAGATCCGGACCGAGCTCGAGGCGCTGGGCGAGATGGCGGCTCCCGAGACCGATGCACTCCTCGCGGACCCGGACCTCCTGGAAGAGGCCGAGCGGCGCCTCGGGGCGGCCCGCGAGCGTGGGCGGGGGTTCCAGGCGCTCCCTCCGGGCCCGGTGCTTTCGGCCACCGGGGTCCAGTTCCCCCTCCTTGCAAGGCGGGCGGCGGAGCGGGCCATGGCGGGGGATCACCCCGAGTACAACCCGCTCTTCGTCCATTCTCCCGATGGCGACCTGAACCGGACCTTCCTGGAGGCCTGCGGGCGAAGCTACCTGCTGGCCCACCCCGATGCCCGGATCGGGTTCCTCCCCTTTCCGGAGTTCGGCGAGGACCTGATCAGGGCACTGTCGGACGGGGTCGCCGGTCCCTGGCGTGACCGCTGGTGGTCGGTGGACCTTCTCCTCCTCTACCAGGTCGAGCAGCTCGGCGCCACCGAGCGCGCCCAGGAGGAGTTCTTCCACCTCTTCGAGGCGCTCAAGCGCCGCGGCGCGAGGATCTTCCTCGCCGCGGACCGCCCCGCCTCGGAGCTGGAAGGGGTCGATGATCGGCTCCGCTCGCGCTTCGAGGGAGGACTCGTCGTGGAGCTGTCACCGGAGGTCCGCGATGACCGGGCCCCCCGGACAAGGAGCGCCGCGACGACCGCCGGCCGGCCGGAACCCGAGGGGGGGAACGGAAAGGGCACCGCGAGCGCGCTGGAGCAGGCACTGGCCCAGGTACGGGCCCTCGCCGCGGGAGGGAGCGGGAGCCCCGAGGTGGGGGACGGCTCACCGGCGCGGCCGTCGCCATCCGCCCCGCCCCGGGCCCCGGGTGATGCCGGGGAGGACCCGGCGGACCTCTCCCGGGCGGGGACCGAAGCGAGGGAGCCAGCCGTTCCGGTGGTCTTCCCGTCCGACCGGGCGGTGTGGCATTGGCCCCGGCTCGAGGATCGCATTCTCGAGGAGGACGCATGACGCGCCTCGCCCTGGTCAAGTCCCGCTCCGAGCCACGGGGAGGCTGACCGATGGCCATCGAGGGCAAGCTCGAGGACGTTGGACTCGCCGACATCCTGCAGCTTCTGGCCATGGGCCGGAAGACCGGATGCCTGACCGTCACGGACCGGGCGAACTTCGGCTATGTCTACCTCGAGGGCGGTCGGGTCATCTATGCCACCGTCCTGAACCGCCCGAACCGGATGGGCGAAGTCCTCGTCAGGAACGGGGTCATCACCCGCGAGGAACTCTCGCGCGCCATGGAGCAGCAGGCGATCGAGCCGGGCAGGCGGCTGGGGGCGATCCTGGTGGACCGCGGATCGATCACGCAGGAGGAACTCCGGAAGTACGTTTCGGTCCAGATCGAGGAGGCGGTCTACCACCTCTTCGCCTGGACGCGGGGGAGCTTCCACTTCGACGCGGATGCCCGCCCCGAGGAGGAGAACCTCTCCGGCGTCTCGATCAACGCGGAGAGCCTGCTCCTGGAGGGGGCTCGCCGCGTGGACGAGTGGTCCCAGATCCAGAAGAAGATCCCGACCCTGGACCTGGTCTTCACCGCCGTGGCCCGGCCGGACATCGACGACGACGAGGTCGAGCCGACGCCGGAACAGCGCACGATCCTCGAGCTCGTCGACGGGAATCGGACCGTGCATGACCTGGTCGAGGCGTCGGGGCTCGTGGAGTTCGACGCGGTTCGCGCCCTGTATGGCCTTCTGCAGGCAGGGTTCGTGGAGCGGTCGGGACGCAGGAGGGGAGGGGAATCCGTGTCGGGCGGGCCGTCGGGGCAGACCCAGCGGCGGAACGTCGGCGCCGCCTACTACCGGGCGGGGATGTACGAGGATGCCGAGAAGGAGTTCCTGGCGGCGCTCGAGTTCGACGATGCCGACCCCGTGGCCCGGGCCCGTCTTGCCCTGATCTGCCTTCGGGGGCGGCGCTACCGGGAGGCGCTGGCCCACTACGAGGCGGCCCCCCTCCGGGTGCGGCGCACCTATGCCGCGCTGAGGAACCAGGCGCTCGCCCTGGAGATGCTGGAGGAGTACGACGAGGCGCTCGAACGCCTGGACGAGGCATCCCGGGCCCGGCCCGACGACCCCGATCTCGCCCTGGCCCGCGGCATCGTTCGGCTCAGGCGAGGCGAAGGGAAGGAGGCCCATGCCGCCTTCGCGCGCCATGCCCAGCTCGTCCGCGCACGCCACGGGGCGCCCTCGCCCCTCTACCATGCCTTCGGCATCCTCGCGGCGGTGGGCGCGGGCGACATCGAGGCCGCGCTCAGGATCGGGCGCGAGGGGCTGGCGCACCACCCGACGAACGGAGCGATCCTCGTGAACCTCGGCTGCGTGCTCGAGGAGCGGGGTGAGACCGCCGCCGCCGAGGCCCTCTACCTTCGCGCCACCTCCGAGGTGCCTCCCTCTCCCCAGGCGCACAAGAACCTCGGAGACATGGCCTACCGGAGGGGGGACCATGCCGGCGCCCGGGCGCACTTCGAGATCGCGGTCCGCCTCGAGCCCGATCTGGGCGACGACGTGTTCCTGAAGCTCGGCAATCTCGACTACCGGGCCGGCGACAGGGAGTCGGCTCTCGGGCACTGGAAACGGGCGCTCGAACTCAACCCGCGAAACGAGGTCGTCCGCACGAACCTCGAGCTGGCGGCGGCGTCCACGGCCCGATGAACACCTCCCGCGGCGGGGGTCGCGCCGGCCCCTTCCGGGTCCTCCGTCTCCCGGGCCGCCTTGCCCTCCTGCTCGCGCTCGTCACCGGGACGCCCGGTCACCTTCCGGGCACCTCGGTCGATCCGCCCGACCCGGCCTGGGACACCCTTCTCGCGCTTCCCGACGACACCCCACGGCCGGAGCAGGTCAGGGTGCTCGTCCCCGACGCCGCCGAACTCGCCGACAGGCTCCGGATCCTCTACTGGGAAGGGGCGGAGGGGCAGGCACGGCGCACGGCCTCGGTCCTGGCCCGGAACCCCAACCTTCCCGGGCTGCCGGAGGGAACCCCTTCCCGCGTGGTGCTCGTGCTGGCCACCGACCAGGCCGGATGGGATGCCTTCACCGGGGGGCAGGTGCCTCACTGGGGAGCGGGCGTGGCGATCCCGTCGCTTCGCAGGATCGTGATGCCGCTCTTCCGGACCCCCTGGACGGGCGGCGTGTCGGAGGACCGGACGCTCCGGCACGAGTGGGCGCATCTCGGGCTTCACGAGCACCTGGAGGGACGGAGGATCCCCCGCTGGTTCGACGAAGGGTATGCGCAGTGGGCATCGGGTGGGTGGGATGCAGCCTCGGCGTGGCGCCTGCGTGTCGCCCTGGCCCGGGGGTCCGGGACCCCCCTCGGCGACCTGACCCTCGCCTGGCCGGTGGACAGGTCGACTGCGGAACTCGCGTACCTCCTTTCCGCCAGCGCGGTGGGCTTCCTGGCGTCCGAAAGCGGGCCCGCGGGGATCGAGGTCTTCCTCGCACGGTGGCGCGAGGGCGGCAGCTTCGACGGGGCGTTCCGGTCGACCTTCGGGATGACGCCGGGAGGCTTCGAGGAACGCTGGGCCCGGCACGTTCGGCAGCGCTACGGCTGGCTCGTCTTCCTCTCGCAGACGGCCTTCATCTGGGGGGTCCTCGC
>JBJHBX010000032.1:0-14816 GCA_050485725.1 Gemmatimonadales bacterium
GCCGCGCGCCGGTGAAGGAAGTTGCCGCATTCTCACGCGGCACCGTTAACGAACCGTCAGCGCATGGATGATGCCGTTCCTTTCAGTGCCTTTCAGACTGTTGCGTGACGACCATCATCAAGCAATGGCAGGCATCAACACCCGTTAACGGATCGGAGAGAGTCCTGTGGTGACGCCACACGCGTAGCACGCGCGCAACAACCATTCGCCCTTGGACACCGCCAACCGGGCGGGCCCGGAGAAGCCGGTCATGCCGACAGAAAACGAGCCGAAGCGGGTGCGACGCCGTCGCGGTGCGACTCCCACCCTCCTTCTCGTCCTTTTCGCCTGCGCGCTTCCCGCGTGCGGGTCGCCGCCTCCGGCCCTCGAGGTCGGGTCGGTCCGCTTTGCCGGTGATGACCTCCGGGGCCTTTCGCAGCCCCAGGTGGAGCTCCTGGGCGCGGTGGCGGTCGTGGGCGAGGCCATGGCCCGGGGGACGGTCGCCGATGCGGGCGCGCTGGTCCTGGAGGGCAGGGTCCGTGAGCGCCTCGTGGACCGTCTCCGCGAGGAGGTGATCCTGGAGCGCGCCGGCGTCTCGGACGACGCCCTCCGTGCGCGCTACGAGGGCGCCCCCGAGTACGAGCTCGAGGTCCGCCACCTGGTGGTCCTCTCCGAGCGCTGGGAATCCGACGCGAACCGGGCGCGGGCCCGCGACACTGCCGGCGCTGCGCTGCGACGGATCGCGGAGGGCGAACCCTTCGAGGAGGTGACGGCCGATGTCTCCGAGGAGCCGGGCGCCGCCGACCGCGGAGGGCTCCTGCGTCCCGGTCGCCGCGGCACCTGGGTGGACGAGTTCTGGGCGGCGGCCTCAGCGCTCGTCGAGGGCGAGGTGAGCCCCGTGGTCGAGACCCCCTTCGGCTTCCACGTGCTGCGCCTGGAGCGGCGCACCCCCCTCCCCTTCGAAGAGGCGCGACCCCGGGTGGTCCGTCAGGTCGCGGCCACCCTCGGCGGAGGCGAGGCGTGGGAGGCACAGAGACTCGCCTGGCTCGACGAGGTCGAACTCCCTCCCGCGGGCGAGCTGCCGCCTGCCTTCGGCTCGGTTCTGGAGCTCGTGGCCCGTGGCCCCTCGGCCCTCGCCGCTCCCGGTGCGCTCCTCGCCACCTGGCCCGGAGGAGGGCTCGGGGGCGAGGACTTCCTCCGGCACCTGCTCCTTCTTCCCGCCCCGGAACTCCGGAGGGTCCTGGAGGATGCGACCCGCTGGGCGGCGGCGCTCCGGACCGCCGCGGAAGGGGAGCGCCTGGCCTCGCTCGCGAAGGAGCGGGGGCTCTCCCCCACCGACGAGGATCGGGCCGGCGACGCCAGGGCCTGGGAGGCTCGGGTGAACGAATGGGGCGTCTTCCTGGGCTTTCGCCCGGGGATGCGACCGGAGGAGGTCGCGGAGGCGGCCCTCGCCGCGCTCCGGAGCACGGGGCAGAACGCGCGCATCGCGCGCGACGGGGTCGCCGAGGCCGCGCCCGCCCTTCTAGGCGCCTGGCCCCTTTCCGGCACCCTCCTCGCCGCGGGGGACCGCTGACATGCCGGCCAGCCCCCGCGCCCGTCGAAGGCTGCGCTTCCTGGGCGGTTTCGCGCTCTACTTCACCGCGCTCTGGCTTCTCTGGAACACCCCCGTCGTCTATCCGCTCCAGGTCTTCGTGGTCTTCCTCCACGAGATCAGCCACGGCATCGCGGCCGTCGCCACCGGCGGGTCCATCCAGCGCATCACCCTCAGCCCGCGCCTTGGAGGTGCGTGCTACTGCCCCGGCGGAAATGCCTTCCTCACGCTCTCGTCCGGGTACCTGGGCTCGCTCCTCTGGGGCGCCGCCATCCTCGAGGCGGGGCAGCGCTCGGGGCGTCACGCCGGTCGCGTGGTGCAGGGGATCGGGGTGGGTGTGGTGGTGCTGACCCTCCTCTTCGTGCGGGGCGCCTTCGGGCTCCTCTTCGGCATCCTCTTCGGAGGGGCCCTCGTGCTCGCGGCCCGCCGGCTCCCCACCGAGTGGAACCGGACCCTGCTCACGGTGCTCGGGCTCACGAGCGCGCTCTACGCGATCCTCGACATCAAGTCCGATGTCCTCGACCGGCCGCACCTTCCCTCCGATGCCCACATGCTGGCCCAGCTCACCGGCGTGCCCACCGTCGCATGGGGCATTCTGTGGATCGGGATCGCCCTCGCCGTCTCGGGGGCCCTCTTCCTCCGCGCCTACCGGTCGGCCTGAGGGCCCGGGGATGCCTGGTGACGGGCGGAAGGCCCGCCGGAGGCCACCGGCGATATGTCTACGAAGAAAGGGGTAGACAACTTCGACCCACCTTCCCATCTTGCACTACGAACATGCTCGTACGATGCCGGGCAGACCCAGCTCGGCCGGATCCCCGGCAGGAAGGAGGAACCGTCGCCATGCCATCCGGACCCAGCCCCGTGCCATGCCGCGCGTGGCAGCTCGGACTTCTCGCCTTCCTGACCGCGGGATGCGCGGAAGGTACCCCGCGGTCGCACGCGGACGCGGGCGCCGTGGTCCAGCGCGACAGCGCGGGGATCACCATTGTCGAGACACCCGGGGAAGCCGCACGCTCGCCCATCGGCTGGACGGTGGATGAGGCCCCCGGGCTCCAGCTGGGCAGTTCCGCGGGCGAGGGGCCGGAGCAGTTCCACTCCATCGGAGGGGTCACGGGCGGTATCGCGGAACTACCGGACGGACGCATCGTGGTCGTCGATGGAGGAAGCGGCGAGCTCCGGTTCTTCGACGCCGAGGGCGGCCTTCTCGATCGGGTCGGCGGGCTCGGAGATGGTCCGGGCGAGTTCCGTAGCCCGCTCCTCGTGCCCTACGCCTCCGCCGACTCCCTCCTCATCTTCGACACCCGACACCGGCGCTTCACCCTTCTCTCGAGCGACGGTCGAACCCACCGCGCCTTTCCCCTCGAGCGGCTTCCGACGGAGCTCCTGACGGGGGCTGCCGTCGGTGCCTCCGACGCCGGCGTGCTCATGAGGACGGCGCTGGGGGCGGTGGTCTTCCCCGCCCCTGTGGGGCAGCAATCGAACCCGGTCGGGTTCCGGTGGATCGACCTGGCGTCGCGCAGCGGAGAGATCGTCGCCCAGTTCCAGACCCTCTCGTATGGAACGAACGACCTGGGCGACTTCCACCACACGGTGAGCGTGCCCTTCAGCGGACGTCCCTCCGCGGCCGTGACTCCCGTCGGCTTCCTGGTGGCGAGCGGGGTCGCGCCCGAAGTCCGCAGGTTCGACCAGGCCGGGAGGCTCACGCACATCTTCCGGCTGGCCGAAGATCCGCGTCCGCTGGGCCAGGAGGACGTCGATGCCGTCCTCGACTTCCGGGCTACGCGGTTCAGCGTTCCAGCGGAGCAGGCGCGGCGGGTCTATGAGCAGATGGACCTCCCCGACTACTGGCCCTCCTTCCAGGGCATCCGCGTTGACCCGCTGGGCTGGACATGGGTCGAGCTGTACCGCCCTCCCCAGGAGCCGACGGCCAGCTGGATGGCCTTCGATCCGGACGGAGTGGCGCGGGGAACCGTCGCGTTTCCACCCGACCTGGAGGTCCACCAGATCGGGGCCGACCACGTTCTCGGTCGGTGGCAGGACGAGCTGCGGGTGGAACATGTTCGCCGCCATCGGCTGGACCGCCATGAATAGCCCCGAGGCGCCCGGTCCCTCGGCCGGTTGCGGCGCCTCGTCGCGGGTGCCTCCCGCCGCGCCGGGGGAGCCCCCTGGCCCGATTTGCCCGCGCACGCCGGGGCCGGGGCCTTGGCTTCCTGCGCTCATCGTCGCCGGCGCGCTGTTGTCCTTCCCTGCGGAATCAGAGGGCCAGGAACCCGCGGCGGCCCTCAGGCTCCAGGCTCCCGACGCGGTCTCGACCGATGGGTTCACCAACATCGCCGGGGTGCATGAGCTTTCGGACGGGCGAGTCGTGCTCATCGATCCGCAGGAGCGCCGAATCGTGCTCCTCGACGCGGGTCTCGGCCGTGGGCTGGATGCATCCCGAAGAGGGCAGGGCCCGGGGGAGTTCCTCCTTCCCACGCGCCTCCTGGAGTTCACCGGCGATACGACCGCCGTGGTCGACCGCGGCAACGGCCGAATTCTTCTCATGGACGGCGGATCCCCCCTTCCCTCGCCAGGGGGCTGGGGGGCCGGTCCGCAGTGCGCCGGGCAGGCACCCCTCCGGCCGGCGTCGATCGAGGCCTTCGACCGCCAGGGAAACGTCTACTTCACCTCGACCTCCGCGGGCGCCATCTCGCTGCTGCGACTGGGTCCCGGGGAATGCCCGGACCGGGGTCGGATCGTGGCGTCGATTCCGGGCCGGGGTGGGCAGGACATGGGTGGCGGCATCGTGCTTGGCGGGGAGCTCCCACCGCCCTTCGGGCCGGAGGTGGCATGGGCGGTCGGGCAGGATGGGCGCGTCGCGGTGGTGCACCCGGACCCCTTCCGCGTGACCGTGATCGATCCCGATGGCCGGAGGCGCGAAGGCCCGACCGTCGAGCACGTCCCGGTGCGACTCGGCGAAGCGCACAGGGAGTTGTGGCGCAGGGAACAGGGCCGACCTGCCCTGATGACCACCATGACCTCCTCGGGCGAGGTCAGCGCGGCGTTCCTTCCTCGCCCGGGTCGCGAACCCTCGAACTGGCCCGCGACCCTCCCGCCGTTCCCGGCGGGCGCGGCGTGGTTCGCTCCGGATGGAACGCTCTGGGTGGAACGCTGGGTCGAGGTCGGTGCGGAGGCGACCTTCGACCTGTTCGACGGAGAGGGCAGGCGGACAGGCCGCGTCCTTCTCCCACCGGGGCGCCGACTGGTGGCCCTCGGACACGATCGCGTCTACGCCGTCGTCCGTGACGCGGTCGAGCTCGAGTACCTGGAGCGGTACCTTCTCCGCTGAGTCGGGCTCCCGGAAAGGAGGCCATCTACGAAGAAAGGGGTAGACAGCCGCGCCGACCACCCCTACCTTGAACGTACGAACCCGTTCGTACCACCCACGGAACCCGGCCCATGACCGACGTCACCTTCACCGAACGCGAACTCGACATCATGAGCGTGCTTTGGCGCCGGGGCTCCGGCACCGTGGCCGAGGTGCAGGCGGCCCTCGACGACGGCGCCGGGTACACGACCATCCTGAAGCTGCTGCAGATTCTCGAAGAGAAGGGGCACGTGACCCACCGGAAGGAGGGGCGGGCCCACCGCTACCTCCCCCTGGTGGACCGGGACGATGCGGGCCGCGGCGCACTGGGGCGGGTCGTCGACAAGATCTTCGAGGGCTCGGCCGAGCTGGCGCTGGCCCGCCTCGTGGCGGAGCGCCCCGTCTCGGCCGACGAGCTCGCCCGCATGCGCCGCCTCCTGGACGAGCTCGAGCCCGCCGGGGACGACCCGGAGGAGGCACCATGACCGGGCTTCTCCTCTACGCCCTCGCGGTGTCGGTCATGCTCGGAGCCGCAGCGGCGCTGGCCGAACCGGTGCTGCGGGCGCTCCGCCTTCCGATTCGCTGGGGGTGGGCCGCCGCCATGGCGGGCTCGGTGGCGCTGGGCGCATGGGCGCTCCTGGCCCCCCCGCCCACCCCCTCCACCGGGCCTGACATCACGGTGGCCCAGGGCCCCGCCACGAGCACCGCCCCCTCCGCCACCCCCGCGGCCACCTCGCCCTGGAGCCCGGTCGTGCCGATCACGGCCCTCGCGACCCGGCTCCCCCGAGCGGTCGAGGGCTCCCTGGCCCGGGCCGCGGATCTCCTGCCGACCCCGCCCGCCACGGCAGCCCCGTGGCTCGTCGCGGGGTGGGGGGCGTCGACGGCCCTCCTCCTCGCCCTTCTCGCCGGGGGGCTCCTGCGCCATGCCCGCCGGCGACGGGGCTGGCCGATCGTGCGCATCGCCGGCCAGACCGCACGCCTGAGCCCGGGCCGGACCCCGGCCGACGGGCCCGCGGTGGCGGGACTCGCGCGCCCCGAGATCATCCTGCCCCGCTGGGCGCTGGACCTCCCCGAGCCCGAGCTGCGCCTGGTGCTCCGCCACGAGGCCGAGCACCGCAGCGCCCGCGATCCGCAGCTCCTGGCCGCGGCGGCGCTCCTGGTCTCGCTCTGCCCCTGGAACCCGGCGCTCTGGTGGCAGCTTCGCCGCCTCCGTGACGCCGTGGAGCTCGACTGCGACACCCGCGTCCTCCGGGCCGAGGGCACCCGCCGCCCCTATGCCGAACTGCTGCTGCGGGTGGGTGCCCGGAAACCGGCCCTGCACCACGCGTCGGCCGGGGTCGCATCCCCCTTCCCCTTCGCCTTTCCGGCGATCCGGGGATCCACTTCCCAACTCGAACGGAGGCTCCGCGCCATGCGTCCCTTCCGCGTACGTCCCCTTCCCCTGGCCGCGGGCGCATCCGCGGCGATCCTCCTTGCGGTGTCGGCCTGCATGTCGGACCGCCCCACCCCCGTCGAGGTCGAGACGCACTCGGCGGTCGAACCCACCGCATCGCTCGTCGAGGAGAGACTCCCTGCCGCCGTGCAGGAGATCCGCCTCGGACGCGAGGGTGAGGGCGCCGAACTGCACGGCGAGTCCGTCCTCCTGCGCGGCGATGCCGTCGAGTACCGTGTCGAGGAGCTCCCCCGCGCGCCCGAGGCCCCCCACCTGGAGTTCGAGGTATCGGAGGAACGCATGGAGGCCGAGCTCATCCGGCTGGACCCGGAGCCCGGCGCGGAGGACAGCCCTTCCGTGCGCATCCGGATGAACACGCCGACGCCCCCGACCGCCGAGCCGCTCTACGTGGTCGACGGGGTGATCGTGGCCGCCGGGAGCGACATCCTGCGAGACCTCGAACCCACCGACATCGAGTCGATCGAGGTCCTGAAGGGAGCCGCCGCCGCGGAACGCTACGGATCCAGGGCCTCGAACGGCGTCATCCACATCCTGACCACCGCGAGCGCCGAATGGCGTGCCCGGAACCCGCCTCCGACCCGACCGGGAGGCCCCTGAGGCCACCCCCTTGTGCGCGCACCCGGGGCCTCGATAGAATCGGGGCGTCCCCCCGAGGGATGGGCCGGGACCGGATGCCCGAGGTGGCGCCGGTCATCGGACCGCGGGTCCTGGACCCGCCGGTGCTCCGCCCGATGTCGACCCGCAAAAAGGAGGTGATCCCTTGTCTAGCCCCAGTAGTCCTTCCAGCCTGGCATGGGCAAGCGGTCGCCGGATCGGCTGACGAATCGCCGAGACTGATCGCTCGCTGTTCTGAGCCGCACGGCGCACCGCGCCGGGCTGGACGGCGATAGAAGAAGCGCCCTCGTCGGACCTCGTGGTCCGGCGGGGGCGTCTTCGTTGCCGGAGGGGGTGGCCGGAGGGGGTGGCCGGTGCGTGTTGACGGCACGCCGCGCCAGGCCGGCTCGTCAGGCCGGCGCGTTCCCCGGCTTCCACTTGATGCTGCACCCCACGCTCGGCACCTGTTCGTCCGGAACCGGGCGACCCTCGAGCACCGCGTCGGCGGCGGCCCTCAGGTCGGCCCCCGTCACCGGCACGTCGTTCCGCGGACGGCTTCCGTCGAACTGCCCCCGATACGCGAGCTTCCCCTCGGCATCGAAGAGGAAGAGGTCCGGCGTGCACGCGGCGCGGAAGGCCTTCGCCACCTCCTGCGTCTCATCGAAGAGGTACGGAAAGCTCCACCCGGCCTCGGCACGCTCCCGCGCCATCTGCTCGGGGGAGTCCGCGGGGTACTTCTCCACGTCGTTCGACATGATCGCCGCGATCCCGAGCCCCCGGGCCCCGTAGTCCCGCGCGAAATCCGCGATCCCCTGGCGCAGGTGCTTCACGTAGGGGCAGTGGTTGCAGAGGAACAGGATGAGCACCCCCTTCCCGCCGGCGCCCAGGTCGCGGCTCGAGACCGGTGTCCCCTCGGTGTCGGGGAGGGTGAAGTCGGGAAGGGGCGTTCCCAGCGGAAGCATCGTCGATTCAACGGCCATCGGCCCTCCTGGTGGGGCGGTGCGGGGACCCGCCGGCGTCACGCCCCCAGGCAGGGGCAAGGTGAACGTGCGGGTGTCCCGGGGTATGTTGTTTCCGGGGGATGCAAGGCGGGCGATGCTCCGGCCGGACCGGCGCGGCCGCCCCTCCCCTCCACCCCCGATCCGCCTGCGAGGTCCGCCGGGCGGCCCCGGCAGGTGGACGCCCCGATCCCTGGACGCCTCGACTCCTCAACGCCCAACCGGCCCTGTCATGCGCGTCGTATCGCTCGCCTGCTCGAACACCGAGATCGTCCACGCCCTGGGCTGCGGCCACCTCCTGGTGGGGGTGGACAGCCACTCCGACCACCCGTCCGAACTCCTCGAGGGGCTGCCCCGGGTGGGCCCGGACCTCGAGATCGACGTGGCCGCGGTGGCGGCCCTCGACCCCGACCTGGTGCTGGCGTCGCTCACGGTGCCCGGCCACGAGACCGTGGTCGAGGGGATGGAGCTCGCGGGCCTCCCGGTAGTGACCCTGGCCCCCGAGGGGCTCGCCGACGTGCCGGTCTCGGTCGAGCGGGTGGCCGAGGCCCTGGGCGTGCCCGAACGGGGGCGCGCGCTGGCCGACCGCATGCGCGACGCGTTTCAGCTGAAACGTGCGCCCGACCCCTCGGCCCCCTCGGTCCTCGTGCAGTGGTGGCCGAAGCCGGTCATCGCCCCGGGGGCCCGGAGCTGGGTGCACGGGCTGATCGAGCTGGCCGGGGGCCGGAACGCGCTGGCCCACGAGGACCGGCTGAGCCGCCCCCTCGACGACGCCGAGGTGGCGCGCCTCGCGCCCGATGCGGTGGTCATCAGCTGGTGCGGGGTGCATCCCGACAAGTACCGCCCCGACGTGGTCTACCGGAACGAGACCTTCGGCCAGGCGCCCGCCCTCCTGAACCGGCAGGTGCACTGCATTCCCGAGGCCTTCCTGGGGCGCCCGGGGCCCCGCCTTCTCGACGGGCTCGAGGCGCTGCGGGCCGTGGTCGAGGCCGCGCGGACGGGGGTGCCGGCCGAAGCGCCTTGACACCCGGAACCGGGGGCGGGCAGCTTGCCGTGCACCTGCCGTCCCCCCGCCCGGAGTCCTTCGATGCGTCTTCCGAACACCCCGCCCCCGCCCCTGGTCCTCCTCCTCGCCCTGTTCCTCTCGGGAGGTGTCTCGCCACCCGGGGCGGTCGAAGCGCAGGAGACCCCCCTCGCCTTCCGGGGCGCCCACCTGATTCCCATTGCCGGTCCCGAGATCGAGCGGGGCACGCTGGTCGTGCACCGGGGCGCCATCGTCGCCGTGGGGCCCGACGAGCAGGTCCAGCTCCCCGCCGGGGCCCGCGAGATCGACGCCTCCGGAAAGGTGATCATGCCGGGGCTCGTCGACACCCACTCGCACATCGGTGGGGGTGACGGAGGTGACCGCACCGCCACGCTTCACCCCTCGGTGCGCATCCTCGACGCCCTCGACGCCCGCGACGACGGCCTCTGGAAGGCCCGCGCCGGCGGCATCACCACCGTCAACGTCATGCCGGGCTCCGGGCTCCTGATGAGCGGGCAGACCGCCTACCTCAAGATGCGCGACGGCCGCACGATCTACGATCTCCTCCTCTGCACCGACGTGGAGCGGGAGATCTGCGGCGGCATGAAGATGGCGAACGGCACGAACCCCCGGGGCGCCGCACCGAACCCCGGCACCCGGGCGCGGGCCGCGGCCATGGCCAGGGCGCTCTTCATTCGCGGGCAGGAGTACCGCGACCGCCTCGCCGCCGCCGAGGCGGACCCCTCGGTCCAGGCACCGGCCCGCGACCTCGAGATGGAGGCCATGGTCGAGATCCTCGACGGCCGCCGGATCGTGCACTTCCACACCCACCGGCACGACGACGTGCTGACGGTGCTCCGGCTGGCCCGGGAGTTCGGCTTCCGGGTGGTGCTCCAGCACGTGAGCGACGCCTGGATCGTGGCCGACGAGATCGCCGCCGCCGAAGAGGTGATCGGGTCGTCGATCATCATCATCGACTCGCCGGGGGGGAAGCTCGAGGCCATGAACGTGGCCTTCAGGTCGGGCGCCGCGCTGGAGCAGGCCGGGGCCCGGGGGGTGGGCTTCCACACCGACGACGGCATTACCGACTCCCGCGTCTTCCTGCGCTCGGCGGCCATCGCCGTGCGGGCGGGCATGTCGAGAGAGGCCGCGCTGCGCGGCATGACGCTCTCGGGCGCCGAGATGATGGACGTGGCGGACCGGGTCGGCACGCTCGAGCCCGGAAAGGACGCGGACTTCATCATCCTGTCGGGTGACCCCCTCAGCGTCTACACCCGGGTCGAGGAGACCTGGATCGAGGGGCTCCGCGTCTTCGACCTGTCGGATCCCCGCCACCGGGCCTATGCGGTGGGCGGCTTCGGCGTGTACCGCGACAACGGCGCGGCGCATGTTCACCTGGGATGGGAGGATCACCGATGAGCCGCCGTCGCGATGGACGCATGCAGGGGGCCGGACCGGCCGTGGCGCTTTCCCTTTCGATGGCGATGGCGCTGGCCGTGGCGATGACCCCCGCCGAGGCCGCGGCGCAGGTGGCGGTCCGGGGCGGCATCGTTCACACCATGGCCGGGCCCGCCATCGAGAACGGCGTGGTGCTGGTGGGTGCCGACGGGCGGATCCAGGCGGTGGGCACCGCCGACCAGGTTCGCATCCCCGAGGGGACCCGGGTGCTCGAGGCCGCCGTCGTCACGCCGGGGCTCGTGGACGCCCGCTCCGTCGTGGGGCTCGCCGGCGCACTGAACCAGCCGCATGACCAGGACCAGCTCGAGACCTCCGACGCGATCCAGCCCGAGCTCCGGGCCTTCGATGCCTACAACCCCCGCGAGACGCTGGTCGAGTACGTGCGGAGCCTGGGGGTCACGACGCTTCACACCGGGCACGGTCCCGGCGCGCTCATGAGCGGGCAGACCATGGTCGTGAAGACCCGGGGCGCTTCGGTCGAGGAGGCCATGGTCGACTCGGTGACCACCGTGGCCATGATGCTGGGCCCCGAGATCGCCTCGGTCTTCTCTGGCCGGCCCGGCACGCGCTCCCGCGGGGTCGCGCTCCTTCGCGCCGAGTTCCTGAAGGCCCAGGCCTGGCGCGACCGACAGGACGCGGGGGGCGCCTCGGCGCCGGCCCGTGACCTTCGCATGGAGATCCTGGGGCGCGTCCTCGACGGCGAGGTGAAGGTGCTCCTGACGGCGCACCGGGCCACCGAGATCCTGGCCGCGCTCCGGCTCCAGCGGGAGTTCGGCTTCGACCTGCTCCTGGACGGGGCCGCCGAGTCGTACCTCGTCATCGACGAGATCCGCGAGGCCGGTGTTCCCGTGGTGCTCCACCCCCCGCAGGCGCGGCAGACCGGGTCGCTCGAGAACGCCACCTTCGAGACCGCCCGGATCCTCCGGGAGGCCGGCATCGAGGTGGCGCTCCAGACCGGGTACGAGCCCTACGTACCGAAGAGCCGGGTGCTCCTCTTCGAGGCGGCGATCGCGGCGGCGTACGGACTTCCCTTCGACGAGGCCCTCCGGGCGATCACGATCACCCCGGCGCGGCTCCTCGGGGTCGACCACCGGGTCGGTTCGCTCGAGGTGGGGAAGGACGGTGACCTCGTGCTCTACGATGGCGATCCCTTCGAGTACCTGACCCGGGTCTGCGGCGTCATCATCGAGGGGCGGGTCACCGACAGCGACTGCTTCTGAGGCCGGGGGCAATGGCGGGTCTCCGCTTCCCGCGGGGATCCGCCCCCTGGCCCCGCCCCTGGCCGCGCCCCTGGCCGCGCACCTGGCCGCGCACCGGGCGTGGCGCCGTGGGTGGCTCCGGGCACAGGCGCCCTGGTTGCGCCCCAGGCGGGCCTCGGATTGACATTCCTTCAAGTCTGAATAGCTTACTACTTAGTCATAACATCCGACCTCCTCCCGGGCCTTCCACCGGAGTTTCCACATGAACGCCTCGCACCCCTTCATCACCGCCGGCTTCCACCACGTGGGCCTCGTTTCGGCGAGAGCCGAGCGCACCGCCCACTTCTACGGCGAGCTCCTGGGGCTCACCCCCCACGACCCCGCGCGCATCGCCCCCCTCCACGCCCCCGAGCTGGACCGCGAGCCGGGCAGGCACCACCCCGGGCTCCTCTTCGGTGACGCCAAGGGAAGCCCCGGGTCGCTGATCGCCTTCCGTGTCGCGCCCGGAGAGCGGCGCGGCCGCTGGGGAGTGGGCGGGATTCACCACGTGGCCCTCACGGTCTCCGACACCGACGCGCTCCTCCGGTGGAAGCGCCGCCTCGCCGACGAGGGGGTCCGGGCGACGGGCCCCTACGACCGGGGCTACTTCACGAGCCTCTACTTCACGGATCCCGACGGTCACATCCTGGAACTCGCCACCGAGGGCCCCGGCTACGCCATCGACGAACCCGCCGACGCGCTGGGGGAGCGCTTCATCACCCCCCCCGACGAGCGGGTGCGCGGCCACCGCGACGAAGCGGCCATCGCCGCCGCCACGCACCCGGAGCCGGTCCCCGAGATCGTTCCCGAAATGCGCATCGGGGGAATCCACCATGTGACCGGGATCACCGACGACCTGGACGCGGCGCACGCCTTCTACACCGGGGCGCTGGGGCTCAGGCTCGTGAAGCAGACCGCGAACCAGGACGACGCGAAGACGAAGCACTTCCTCTGGGCGAACTACGACGGCCGGAGGGTCGCGCCGGCATCGGCCATGACCCTTTTCGGGTGGCCGGGGTCGGACTACCGCGCCCGCTCGGGCCTCGGCCAGAGCTCGCACCTGGCCTTTCGCGCACCCGACAGCGCGGCACTCGATGGCTGGCTGGATCACCTGCGCGAGACCGGGGTTCCCGTGGCACCGGTGGGGAGCCCGATCCAGGCGCTCCGGTTCGAGACCCCCGACGGCCTCGAGGTGGAGCTCGCGGTCGACGAACCCCGCCCGGCACCGACCCGCGACGCCGCTTCCGACCCTTCTTCCACCACCGGAGTTTCCACGTGACCGTACGGATCGACACCTTCCGCTCCGCCGCGCCCGCCACCGAGGGGAGCCGCGACGTTCTCCTGCTCCTGCATGGGCGCGGGTCGAACGAGGACGACCTGCTCGGGCTCCGGCCCTGGCTCGGAGAGACGCGCACCCTGGTCACGCCGCGGGCACCCTTCCCCGGCCCCCCGTGGGGCTACGGTTCCGGCTGGGCCTGGTACCGGTACCTGCACGACGACCTGATGGAGGAGGAGACCCTGGACCAGAGCCTCGCGGCGATCGACGGCTTCGTCGACGCGCTTCCGGACCACCTGGGGTTCGAGCCGGGGCGGATCGTGCTCGGGGGCTTCTCGCAGGGGGGGACGACCTCGCTCGCGTGGGCGCTGACCCGCCCGGGTCGGGTCGCCGGGGTCCTGAACCTGTCGGGGTTCCTGGCCGGCGTACCCGGGGTGCAGGAGGCGCTTTCGAACGCCCCGGATCTTCCGGTCTTCTGGGGGCACGGCCAGGCGGACCCTGCCATTCCCTTCGCGCTGGCGGTGAAGGGACGGGGCGCCCTCCAGGCGGCGGGCGCCGACCTCACGACCTTCGACCACCCCTCGGGGCACACGATCACCCCCGACGAAGTGCAGGCGATCCGGCAGTTCCTGTCGACGATCTGAGGCGGGGTGTCCCGAGGCGGCACGGCCGGCCGCGTTGACGCGGCCGCGCTCCCGGCCGCGCCCGCAGCGGAAGCGGCCCTCTTCGCTCAGTCGAGGAGGGCCGTGACCGCTTCGGTGAGCCGCTCCACCGAGAAGGGCTTTGGAAGAATGGCGTGGGCCCCGAAGAGCTTGGCATCGGCCAGGGGGCCGTCGTCGTCCTCGATGCCGCCGGCGCCGGAAATGGCGAGGATCCTGACCCGGGGAAAGCGCTCCGCGAGTTCCTGGATCGTCTCGATCCCCTCCTTCCCGGGCATGTACAGGTCGGTGATCACGAGTGCCGGGGCCCTCGCCTCCACGAGCCGCATCCCCGCCTCGCCGTCGTCCGCTTCCTGCACCTCGTGACCGGCACGCTCGAGGATGCGCCGCACGCTTCCGCGAATCGCCGGGTCGTCATCGATGACGACGATGTGGGCCATGGCACCTCTCGGGGACGGGCGGGGACTCCGGGCGCGGGGCGCGGTCCGGTTTCCCCTTGAACGGGCCGGGCAGCATGGGGGGGAGACGATCCCCGACCACGCAGTATACGCCCTTCGCCGCGCTTTCACGAGGGGGAACGGCCTCCCTCGTCGGCGTATCCGGTGAGTTCCGCGTACCCCCTTCCCCGCACCGGACGCCCGTCGGCGGTGCCCCTGACCTCGAGGGCACCCTCCCAGTAGCGGAAACTCACGTTCATCTCCTGGTCCCGGACACGGGGGGTCAGGACCAGGTCCAACCCCTGGTCCGGGACCCGCAGCCGCCAGCCCGACGGGTACTCGGCGCCGTCGAGGGGGCTCGCCCAGCGGTCCAGCACCTCCAGCTCCACGGCGCTTCCGTCCAGGTGGCGGCTCGTGCCGTCGGCGGCCACGAGGGCGCCGTGGTTCAGGGGGTCAGGGGCGCCGTCGCGCCTGCGCAGCTCGAAGAACATCAGCTCCCGGCCGTCGTCGAGCTGAAGCGAGAACCAGTCCCAGCCCAGGTGCACCTCGCCGAGGGCCGACGTGCTCCACTCCCGGTCCATCCACGCCTCGCCCTGCACATCGAGCCGCGCATCTCCCAGGCGCAGGGTGCCCCGCACCGGCATCCGCGTCCACGACAGGTAGAAGGAGGCGTTCCCGGGCTCCGGCCCCTTCTGCGAGAGCCCCCGATCGCCCTGGAGCACCGGCGGCTTCCCCTCGTCAACGCGAAGATCCAGCGAAGCGG
>JBJHBX010000033.1:0-14552 GCA_050485725.1 Gemmatimonadales bacterium
CGACCGAATGAAGCCCCCGGATCTCGGTCCCTACCTCCACTGGTGGAACGCCACCCCCCTTCCAGGGCGCCCGGGGGTCATCCACGGCTTCCACCAGCTCGACGGCCAGCCCCGACGGGTCCTGAAAGCGCAGCGCGGAGCCCGCGACGCCTTCCAGCAAACCGCTGGCGACGCCTGCCGCATCCAGTCGTCGGCGCCAGTGCACGAGGGCTCCCCCTGGCACCGAGAACCGCGTGACGGTGACCTGGCCCGCACCCTGCACCCCCTCCCGGAGCCCCTGGCGGGCGTAGGGGAAGGTGGTCATCAGGGTCGAAGGGGAGCCGGCCCCGTCCCCGTAGTAGAAGTGATGGACGGCGTGGTTGTCGAAGTTGACCGTCCGCTTCACGAGCCTGAGCCCCAGGAGCCCGACGTGAAAGTCCAGGTCGGGCTGCGCCTCCCCCACGGTGGCGGTAAGGTGGTGGAGTCCGAGGATGCGGGGCATGGGGGCAGCCTCCTTCAGGCGACGAGATCAATGGCCCCGGCAAGGGCCGGGACTTCCTCGTTCAGGGTGCGGTGGTCCTCGGCATAGTCCACCGGGACCTCGATCAACTGTACCCCGGGTGCCGCGAGTGCGCGCAAGAGCGTGGGTCCGAGTTCACCCGCACGTTCGACACGATGGCCCCGGGCACCGTACGCCTCAGCCCACTTCACGAAGTCCGGGTTCCCGAACGAGAGCCCGAAGTCGGGGAGGCCCATTTCCATCTGCTTCCACCTGATCATGCCGTACCCGTCGTCCCGGAGGACGAGGACCACGAGGTGGAGCCCCAGTCGCACCGCCGTCTCCATCTCCTGGCCGTTCATCAGGAGCCCACCGTCGCCCACGACCGTCACCACCGGGCGTTCCGGGAAGACCATCCTGGCCGCCATCGCCGACGGAAGCCCCGCCCCCATCGTGGCCAGCGCGTTGTCCACGAGGAGGCCGTGGCGGCTTCGGGCGGGGTAGTTCCGCGTGAACCAGAGCTTGTACATGCCGTTGTCGAGGGTGACGATCGACTCGGGGGGAAGCGTCTCCGCGAGGTCCCGCACGATGCGCTCCGGCCGGAGGGGGACCCTGTCCGATGCGGCGCGCTCCTGGAAGTGGCGCTTCGCCGTGTCGAGGAGGCCGGCCAGGGGTCCTGTTCGCGGATCCCACGACGGGTCGGCCGCGGCCCGGTCACCGGTGGCTTCTGCCAGCCGCGCGACGCTCCCGGCAATGTCGCCGATGACCTCCACCTGCGGAAAGTAGACCGGGTCGACGCGCGCCGGGCGAAAGTCGAGGTGGATCACCTTCACCCCGTTGTCACGCATGATGAAGGGGGGCTTCTCGACCACGCTGTGCCCCACGTTCAGGATCAGGTCGGCGGCCTCGACGGCCCGGTGCACGAAGTCTCCCGAGCTCAGGGCCGCCGTTCCCAGGTAGTGGTCGCTCTCCTCGCTCACGACGCCCTTCCCCATCTGCGTCGTGATGAAGGGGATGCGAAGAGCCTCGACCAGCTCGGCGAGTCGGTCGCAGGCCCCCGTCCGGTTCGCCCCGGCGCCCAGCACGAGCAGGGGTCGGCGAGCCCCCCGGAGGAGCTCCGCGGCACGGACGAGGCTCGCCTCCGCGGCCCGGGGTTCCCCCACCTCGGACGCCGCGAGGGGCGAGACCGCCGCGTCGTCGCGCAGCACATCTTCCGGGAGCTCGAGGTGCGCGGTCCCGGGGCGTTCCTCCGCGGCGAGCCGGAAGGCCTCCCGGACCCGTGAAGGGAGGTAGCTCCCACTCACGACCTGGTGCGTGAACTTCGAGAGCGGTCGCATCATCCCGACCACGTCCAGGATCTGGAATGCGCCCTGCTTGCTCTCGCGAATGGGCTTCTGCCCGGTCAGGAGCACCATGGGCATCCCGCCGAGTCCGGCGTAGGCGGCGGCGGTCACGAGATTCGTCGCACCCGGGCCGAGGGTCGCGAGGGCCACGCCGGGGCGACCCGTCAGCCGCCCCACCGTGGCCGCCATGAAACCCGCCGCCTGCTCGTGCCGCACCACCACGAGCTCCACCTCGGACGTACGGATCGATTCGAGCAGGTCGATGTTCTCTTCGCCGGGCACGGCGAAGACCCAGCGAACGCCCTCGGCCTCGAGACAGCGAACGAGCAGGTCGGAAGTCTTCATGCCTCCGGTACCCCCGGAGCCGACCGCAAGGGTCCGTTTCGCCGCACGGGCGGGGGCGGCGGAGGCGGCGACCCGGCTTCAGGCACGCCGCGATGCCCGGAACCGCATCTCGTAGAGATTCGCCTCGGTCAGGAAGTACTGCGATGCGTCCACCCACGCCTTGATGAAGCCCCGTCGACCGGCCAGGAACATGCGACGGACGATCCAGAACTTCAGGAACATCACCGGGAAGACGGTGAGAAGCCGGAGGTTGCTGAAGCCCCGCCCACGGGCCTCTCGCTGCCGTGCCTTCAGCAGGGCGTAGCGGTTCAGCTTCTCCATGTAGCCCTGCACCGTGTCGTAGCCGTGGTGCGTGAGCGTGATGGGGATGACATCGGTGGGTCCCCGAACGTCGATGTGCTCGTGGACGAGCAGCCCCGTGTCCCAGCTCGACTCCGATCGGCGGTAGACCCTGCAGTATCGGTGATGGCGGTGCCCGGGGAGGGTCTCGCCCATGAAGATGTCGTCGTGGGCCAGGTAGAGGCCGTTCACGTCTCCCCTCGCGATGCGTTCCCGGATCCGCTCCAGCGCACCTTCGGGGAGGACCTCGTCGCCGTCGAGGTTCACCACCCAGTCGTGGCTGCACTGCTCCATGGCGAAGGCCTTCTGGCGGACGTACCCGGGCCACGGACGTTCGAGGATCCGCGCCCCGTGCCGCCTCGCGATCTCGAGGGTCCGGTCGGTGGAGCCGGAGTCCACCAGCACGATCTCGTCGGCGCCGCGCACGGCCCCCAGCACCGCATCGAGGTGCGCTTCCTCGTTGCGGGTGACCAGGTAGACGCTCAGCTTGGGAAGTCCGTCGGGCCGCGCGGCGCCGGCTGCCCGGTCTCGCGCCCCCTGGCCCTCCGTCGACCCTCGGGAAGGTGCTTGGTCCATGTCCTCGTTCTCCCTCGACGCCCTCGTCCGCGACCTCGACCGGATCCGCTCCGACGCTCCGCTCGTCCACAACATCACGAACTTCGTCGTCATGGAGCCGACGGCCAATGCCCTGCTCGCACTCGGCGCCTCTCCGGTCATGGCCCATGCCGTCGACGAGATGGAGGACATGGTGGCCATCGCGTCGGCCCTCGTGCTGAACATCGGGACCCTCTCCCCGCCCTGGATCGAGGCCATGGAGCTGGCCGGGCAGGCGGCGGTCCGGAAGGGGATCCCGACCGTTCTGGACCCGGTAGGCGTGGGCGCTTCGGCGTACCGGACCCGGACCGCGGCCGCCCTCCTCGACACCGCGCGGCCCGCCGTGGTCCGCGGCAACGCGTCGGAGATCCTGACGCTGGCCGGCGAGGCCGGGGGTGCGAAGGGGGTCGACAGCACGGCCGGCGCCGATGAAGCGGTCCAGGCCGCCGCGGCCCTGGCCCGGGGTGATGCGGACCGCCGGGGCCCGGTCGTGAGCGTGAGCGGCGCACAGGACCTCGTGACCGATGGCCACCGTTCCGTTCGCATCCTCAACGACACCCCACTCATGGCCAGGGTCACCGGAATGGGCTGCACGGCGAGCGCCATCACCGGGGCCTTCGCCGCGGTGAACACCGACCCCTTCGAGGCCGCCGCCCACGCCATGGCCGTGATGGCGGTGGCAGGCGAGGTCGCGTCGGAGCGCGCCGGGGGGCCCGGCACCTTTCTG
Source organism: Gemmatimonadales bacterium (assembly GCA_050485725.1). GTDB lineage: Bacteria > Gemmatimonadota > Gemmatimonadetes > Longimicrobiales > Gaopeijiaceae > SKNW01. Next base: position 3,827 of record JBJHBX010000033.1, read on the forward strand.
GGGCACTTCCACGACGCGCTGCACCATCTCGCGGCGGAGGAGATCGGGGACCGGCTCCGCACCCGGTGAACCGGGCTCATGAAGCGGGAGAGGAGCGTTCGCGCCCGTCGAGACTCTCGACGTCCCGCCCTCCGGGTCGTACGTTGACCGTGAATGCCGTTTCCCACCCCGTGTTCCACCGGAGGACCTCGTGCCCCCTTCCTTCGTTCGGCGCCTCGTCGCCCACCCGCGGCGTCCGCCTCGCGCCGCCGCCTCGATCGCGCTCCTGGCCTTCTTCCCCCTCCTTTCCGCGGCGTCCGCCCCGGCGCCGCTCCTCGCGCAGGAGATCGGGGAACTCCGGACCCTCGACCTCGAGATGTACTGGGATCTCCAGACCGTCTCGAACCCGCAGGTGTCCCCTGACGGCCTCCAGGTCATCTACACCCGCGGATGGATCGACCGCCGCACGGACCGGCGCAGGTCCGAAATCTGGATCATGAACGCCGACGGGTCGCGGAAGCGGGCCCTGATCGAGGGTTCGTCGCCGATCTGGTCCCCCGATGGTACCCGCATCGCCTTCCTCGCCTCGGGGGACCCGGGGGGGAGCCAGATCCACGTGCGCTGGATGGACGACGAGGGCGCCACGAGCCAGATCACGCGGCTCGAGAAGTCGCCCTCGTCGATCCGGTGGTCTCCCGACGGCCGCCACATCGCCTTCTCGATGGACGTGGACGCGCGGACGAACTGGTCGATCCCGATGCCCAGCCGTCCCGAGGGCGCCACCTGGACCCCCGGCCCGAAGATCGTGGAGCGCGCCGTCTACCGGCGGGACCGCCAGGGGTATGTCGACGACGGCTACAGCCACCTCTTCGTGGTTTCGGCGGACGGTGGCGCGGTGCGCCAGCTGACCCACGGCGACTGGAACCACTCCGGAGGGGAGTGGACCGCCGACGGGACCGAGCTCGTGTTCACCTCGCTCCGCGAGGAGGATGCCGAACTCCAGTGGAGGCATTCGGAGCTCTACGCCGTGCGGGTCCGCGACGGGCGGATCCGGCAACTGACCCGACGCCACGGGCAGGACTCCGGGGGGCTTCCCTCGCCCGACGGCCGTCACATCGCATGGCTTGGCGATGACTGGCACCCCGACACCTACCGGAACCGGAAGATCCACCTGATGAACACCGACGGCTCGAACGTCCGGATCATTTCCGGAGACTTCGACCGGGCGGTGAGCGACCTGACCTGGGCACCCGACGGCAGCGGGCTCTACTTCACCGCGAACTCCGAGGGGAACCGGAATCTCCACTTCGTCTCGACGGGGGGCGGCGTGAGGCAGTTGACCGAGGGTGTGCAGCAGATCTCCCTCTCGTCGATCAGCCGCAACGGTGCCATGGCGGTGACCGTGACCTCCTTCCACGAGCCCGGCGACGTGTATCTGCTGGACCCGAGGCGTCCGCAGGAGATGGCCCGCCTGACCCACGCCAACGAGGACCTCCTGGCGGGTGTCACCCTCGGCGACGTCGAGGAGATCTGGTACACCTCGACCGACGACCTCGACGTGCAGGGATGGGTCGTGAAGCCGCCGGACTTCGACCCGTCGCGCAGGTATCCGATGATGCTCGTGATCCACGGCGGACCCCACTCCATGTACGGCGTGGGCTTCAACTATTCCTGGCAGGAGCACGCCGCGAACGGGTACCTGGTCCTCTTCACGAACCCCCGCGGGAGCACCGGTTACGGAAGCGCCTTCGCGAACGAGATCAACAATGCCTATCCGGGGAAGGACTATGACGACCTGATCGCAGGGGTCGATACGCTGATCGGCCGTGGTTATGTCGACGAGTCGAGGATGTACGTGTACGGATGCTCGGGGGGCGGCGTGCTCACCGCGTGGGTGGTGGGGCACACCGACCGCTTTGCCGCCGCGTCGTCGAACTGCCCCGTGACGAACTGGCTCTCCTTCGTGGGGACGACCGACGGCGTCGGCTGGTACCGCAACTTCGAGCACTTCCCCTGGGATGATCCGTCGGAGCACCTGCGACGGTCGCCGCTGATGTACGTAGGGAACGTCACGACGCCGACGATGCTGATGACCGGGGAGAACGACCTGCGCACCCCGATGACCCAGACCGAGGAGTACTACGCCGCGCTCAAGGTTCTCGGGGTTCCCACCGCCATGCTCCGATTCCAGAACGAGTGGCATGGCACGAGTTCCGTGCCTTCGAACTTCATCCGCAGCCAGCTTTACCTGCGGAGCTGGTTCGAGCGCTGGGGCGGCCCACCTGCGCCGCTCGTGGAGGATTCGGATCGCTGATGCGCGCCTGCACCCTCTCCCGCCTTGGGCTCGCACTGACGCTGGCCCTCGTGGTGGCGCCCGCCGGGTGTGCCACCGGCGGTGCCGGAGGGGGTGCATCGCGCAGCGGCCCCATCACCCTGGACGACATTCACGCCTCGGCGGCCCGGAACGCCTACGACCTGGTCCAGAGCCTCCGGCCCCAGTGGCTCCGGGGACGCGGCGCAACCTCGCTCCGAAGCACCGAGCCGTCCCTGCCGGTCGTCTACGTGGAAGGGATCCGCGAAGGGTCCATCGAGAGCCTCCGGAGGCTCGGCACCGACGTGATCGCCCGCATCGAGTTCATGAGCGCGGCCGACGCGACCAACCGGTACGGCACGGGCCATACCGGAGGGGTGATCTTCGTGAGCCTGAGGCGATGACCCGGAGGCGAACCGATCCGGCGCGCCCCGGGGGTGCGGCGGGTGCACCCCGGTGCGCGGGATCGGTCTGAACTTGGACCGTTACCGCGTGGTGCCCGGCAGCGAGGTCCGGCTCTCCGACCACGATCCCGCCGAGAGGCTCACCTTCGACGGCAGGAAGACGCTCGGACAGGAGTACCTGGAAGAGCTCACGGGTCGCCTCCGGGAGCTCCAGGAACTGCTGTACGCCCAGGGGAAGCACAAGCTTCTCATCGTGCTCCAGGCCACCGACACGGGGGGGAAGGACGGGGTGATCCGCCACGTCTTCCGGAGCGTCAACCCCCAGGGCGTGAAGGTCTCGAGCTTCAAGGTGCCGACCGCCCGGGAGCTCTCCCATGACTACCTCTGGCGCATCCACGCCGAGACTCCGGCCCGGGGGGAGATCCGCATCTTCAACCGGAGCCACTACGAGGACGTCCTGGTCGTCCGGGTGCACGGGCTCGTGCCACCCGACCGCTGGGAACGGCGCTACGAGCACATCAACGCATTCGAACGGCTCCTGGCCGACGAGGGGACGACGATCCTCAAGTTCTACCTTAACATCTCGAAGGACGAGCAGCGGGCCCGGCTCCAGTCGAGGCTCGACGACCCTTCGAAGCACTGGAAGTTCAGCCTGGGCGACATCGAGGAGCGGAAGCACTGGGATGCCTACCAGGAGGCCTTCGAGGCCATGCTGTCCCGGACCAGCACCCCGTGGGCGCCCTGGTACGTGGTCCCGGCGAACTCCAAGTGGTACCGGAACCTGGTTGTGGCCAGAGTCCTGGTGGACACGCTCGAGGGCCTCGACATGCGCTACCCGGAGCCGGATTTCGACCCGGACGGCATCGAGATCCCGTGACGCGGTCCGACCGCCCCGGCGATCACCCGCCGGCGGCGCGCTCCGCCATGGCCCGGTCATAGCGCATCCGCAGCGTCACCACCGGGTTCGCATTCTCCTCGGCCGTGATGTCCTCGTCCGTCACGCTGAGAAAGAGGGACCAGTCGCCCCGGCTGTGGGTGTCCTGCTCCGTGGCATCTTCCGGATTGGCCGCAATCAGATAGGCCACGTGCGCGGTGCGATGGGCACAGGGCGCGTCGGGCACCGGGGGCGTCGTGCAGATGCACCGTGCGTCGCCACCCGCGCGGTCGGCCGCCTCCATCGCGGCCATGACACGGTCATCCAGCGTGCCCTCGGTCGAGAGGAAGGCGGCCATCGCGTCGAGCACGACGGCGTCGGAGGCGAGCAGGTTCCCCTGGATCGAGACGTGGATCCCGGTGCCGCGGACGGCGCCCTGCACGGCGAGCGAGGCCGCACCGTTCCGGGCTCCCGAGAAGCCGGCGGAGCGTCCTTCAAGGTCCACGATCCCGAACTGCCGCCCCTCGCGGGCCGGATCCTCCATCAGCATGGCGACGATGCGGTGCGGGTCGGTGCCGGCCGCGAGTTCCCTCCGGATCAGCATCTGGTTCTCGCGCGTTCGGTCGACGGCAGCCTGCGCGGCGGCCACCCCCCGCCCCGGCACGACGATCGCCTGCACGTCCCACAGACCATCGGCGGGGAAGTTCCGGAGCGCGCCCTGGGACACGCAGGTGGCCGAGGCGATCACGACGCGCCCGGTCTCGCGGTCGACCGCCACGATGGACCAGGTGGCCGAGGCCCTCTCGGGAAGGAGGGCAACGAGGGCGACGCCCATGCATATGGCGAGCGCCCGGAGGATGCGGGTCGGTGGTGCGTGCATGGGTGCTCCGCGGGGTGCCTGGAAAGGGGATGTGCTCGGCTCCAAAGGATGCCGGGATCACGCCCCCCCGCGCAACCTCGTTTCGGTCAGCGCTCCGGGGGAGTCACACCAGGGACGATCACCCGATCCAGGACGGCACGCAGCCGGGCACGATCTTCTACTCCCTGTGCAACCACGAGCAGCTCGTCGAAGCCACGCCCCGACATTGGGGAGCGGGAGATCTCGCCGGCCGACATGCCGTCGACCTCGGCGCGCAGATGCTCGATGAGGGCAAGGGGTGACACGGGGGGCCACGCGGACGCGGGGGACTGGAAGAGGGTCACGCGTTCGCCGTCGTCGACACGGTAGCGCACCCGAACGATCACACGGCTCCCCGCGCCGATGTCGGGCTGGTCGAGCCGCTCGACGGCTTCCGCCGCGAGCCCCTCGATGACCGCGGGTCCGCGACCCAGGAGCACGTGGATCTCCGCCTCGTCCACGGGCGTCCAGGCGGCGTCTGCCGCGAGGCTCCGCAGGTAGGCGACGAAGGCGGCGAGCTCCGCCCCCTCCACCGCTTCCAGCCGGTCGCCGGCCGGCGCGTGGATCACACGGGCCTGCGGCTCGGCGGCGAGGCTCAGCGCGCCCACGGGCTGTGGCCTCTCCGGTGCGAGCGTCGTGGCCCCCCTGGCGACCGCCTCGCCCGCACGTTCCAGGGTGTCCGGGGCCGCCCCGGGCCGGGAGTCGGGCATGCGCGCACCCGCGGCAGACGCGGCAGGCTGTGCAGCCACCGTCTCCCCCGCCGCGGTGGGCGGCCCGGAGGCCGCTTCCTGCCGGGCCCGCTGCGGTCCTGGCGCCGCCGTGCGCGCGGTCTCCTCGAAGGGCGCCTCGGGCGCAGCCCGTTCGGCCGGCCCCTCGGCATCGGTCGACATCGCGGGCGCGAAGCGCCCCGGAGGATCGACCTGCACCGACACGAAGACCTCCCGGCCCATCCACCCTCCGCCGACGGCCAGGACGAGACTCGCGGCCCACGCCAGCGGAAGCCTTGCGCGGCCGGCGACCGGGCCACCGCCTCCGCCGATCGGTCGCACCATCGCCTCGAAGTCGGACACCCGGACTTCGCCGGGGTCGAGAAGGGCCAGGACCTCGCGCGCCTCGTCCCGATCCCGCCGTGCGGCGTGGAGGAGGGCCGAGCAGTCGGCGCACAGCCGCAGGTGGTCCTCGATCCGACCCCGCTCGGCAGGTGCATCGACGGCGCCATCGAGGTAGGCGTGAAGCGTCCCTTCATCCATGTGCGACATCGTGCCCTCCCGTCTCCTGCTGCTGCTGCGAGGGTGCGCCGGAATCCCCCTGCCGATAGGCTTCGGCGAGCCGCTTCCGGGCCCGCGCCAGCGTGGTCCCGATGGCGCCGGGGGCCAGCCCCATGCGTCCCGCGATCTCGCCGTAGGCGAGTCCACCGTCCCAGAGCAGCAGGACCTCGCGGTCGCGCTCCGACAGGCTCTCGAGCGCGGCCCGGGCTCGCGCCAAGCGCTCCCGACGCTCCATTTCGCCCTCCGGATCCGGATGCTCGACGCGGTCCGCATCCCGTGCCTCGATCAGGGCCAGGTGCTTCTTCCGGCGCAGCACTCTCCGAACCTCGTCGGTGGCCAGGTTCCCGGCCACCGCGAAGAGCCAGGCCCGCGGGTTCTCGGGCGACTCCGCGAGCCCCCGCATGAAGGCCTCCTGGGCCAGGTCCTCGGCCCGCTCCCGGTCCCATGTCTTCCGGTACAGGTAGCGAACGAGGTCCGGGAAGGTGGACCGATGAACCCGACCCCAGTCGACGCTCACCCTTCAGTCACCCGGCCTGGGTCCGTGCGTGATGCAGATGTCAGTGGCATGGGCCCTCCCTCTGGATCGGTCCGACCGGCAGGGCCACGCCCGCGCCCGCCCCTTTCCCGGTACGACGCGCATCGGCGGCGTCCTTGCACATCTCCTTGCCGGGGGTCGCCTCTCGCGTCCCGAGGCTCGGATCCTCCCGCCCCTGCGCCCCTGCCCCGGCAACGTGCCTTGCGCTATATTGTCGAGTTGCCGACCAACAACACCGCGATACGCATCTTCCCAGGCCCAGGAGGACTCGATGACCCGCCCCGGATGTCGACGCCCGACCCCGACCCGGCTCCGCGCCGTGTCCCCACCCCTGATCTCGACCCTCGGCCTCCTCGCCCTCGGTGCCTGCGCGGGAGACCAGGGGGACGCCCCGTCCCCGGGGGCCCAGGCCTCCGCCGAACGCGCGGCCCCGTCCATCGTCGGCGTGGCGCGCGTCGCCGGGCAGTTCAGCACCCTGCTAGCGGCGGTCGAGGCCGCCGGACTCACCTCGACCCTGGAGGAGGACGGCCCCTTCACGGTCTTCGCCCCCACCGATGGAGCCTTCGCGAACCTCCCGGAGGGAACGGTCGAGGGACTCCTCGACGACCCCGATGCGCTGGCCACCGTGCTTCTGCATCACGTGGTGCCGGGAAGGCTGACCCAGGCCGAGCTCCGTGGTCGCTCGGAGCTCGAGACGGCCGGGGGAACCACGCTGCAGGTCCGTAACACCGAGCAGGGGATCACGATCGAGGGCACCTACCTCCTGACCGCCGACGTGGGGGCCTCGAACGGGATCGTGCATGTGATCACCTCGGTGCTCGTCCCTGGCTCGAGCCCGATGTAGCCCGCCGAAAGGACACGCCGCCGGGCGGTCAGGAGCGGGCCGGCATCAGGTCGAGCCGGTTCAGGATCATGCTCGCGATCTCTTCGACCGACGAACGGGTCGTGCTGACCACTGGCACCCCCCGTGACTGGAGCAGCCGTTCCGCCGTGGACACCTCCCATCGGCACTGCTCGAGGCTTGCGTAGCGGGTGCCGGGGAGCCGGGTATCGCGCACCTCCGCCAGTCGTTCCGGGTCGATGGTGAGTCCGAAGAGCTTGCCCCGGTGCGCAAGGAGGCGCTCGGGAAGCCGCCCTGCCTCGAGGTCCTCCGGCACCAGCGGGTCGTTCGCCGCACGGACGCCGTACTGGAGCGCCAGGTAGAGGCAGGTCGGCGTCTTTCCGGACCGCGACACCCCGATCAGGACCACGTCCGCCTCGGCGTAATCGCGCCCGATTCCATCGTCGTGGCTCAGCGCGTAGTTCGTGGCATCGATCCGTGCATCGTAGCGCGCGGTGTCACCGAACCCGTGGGCACGGCCGATGGTCGGGGAATGGGGGATCCCGAGCTCCGCCTCGAGGGGACCGATGAAGGGCTGGAAGATGTCGAGGACGAGGACATCCGCTTCGGCGAGGACCGCGCGGATCTCCGGGTCGACCACCGAGCTGACGACGACGGGTCGGCTCCCCGTGGCCTCGGCCTCGGTCCGGATCCGCTCCAGGGCGTGATGGGCCTGTTCGGCCGTTTCGATGAAGGGGAGCCGCACAGAGGTGAACCTGAGCCCGGGGAACTGGGTAAGGAGCGTGTTTCCGACGGTTTCGGCCGTGATGCCCGTTCCGTCGGAGACGTAGAAGATGGTGCGTCGCATCGGCGGCTGATCCACGGTCCGGGGTTTGCGTGGGGCGGGGCTCGACCGCACACCCTCCGCCTCCCTACCCTTCCCGCTTCCAGGAGATTCCAGCGTGAGCCGTCCTGTCGTTTCCCTCGCCGAGCTGGAAATCTCCGATCTGCCCCGGGTCGGGGGCAAGAACGCCTCACTTGCCGAGATGATCCGGCACCTGGGCGAGGTGGGCGTCTCGGTGCCCGGAGGGTTCGCGACCACGGCGGACGCGTTCCGTACCTTCCTCGGGGAATCCGGGCTGGACCGCCGGATCGAGGCGCGCCTCCAGGCGCTCGACCCCGACGATGTCGAGGCGCTTGCCCGGGCGGGTGCCGAGATCCGGGGATGGATCCTCGAGGCCCCCCTCCAGGCGGAGCTCGAACAGGAGGTCCGGGCAGCCTACCGGGCCATGTGCGACGAGGCGGGGCGTACCGTTGCCGTGGCGGTCCGCTCCAGCGCCACGGCCGAGGACCTCCCCGATGCCTCCTTCGCCGGACAGCAGGAGACCTTCCTGAACGTGGAGGGGGAGGACGCGGTGGTGACCGGGGTGCATGAGGTCTTCGCCTCGCTCTACAACGACCGGGCGATCTCCTACCGGACCCACCACGGCTTCGACCACGCCGAGGTCGCCATTTCCGCCGGCATCCAGGAAATGGTCCGCGCCGACGTGGGGGTGTCCGGCGTGCTCTTCACCCTCGACACCGAATCGGGCTTTCCCGGGGTGGTCTTCATCACCGCGTCCTGGGGGCTGGGCGAGCTGGTCGTCCAGGGGGCGGTGAACCCCGACGAATTCCACGTTCACAAGCCCACGCTCGAGGCGGGAAGGCCGGCGATCATTCGTCGTCGCCTGGGCACGAAGCGCATCCGCATGGTTTACGCGGAGCCGGGTTCGGGCGAGCGGGTCCGGACCGAAGAGGTTCCGGAGACCGAGGCCCGGAGCTTCTGCCTCTCCGACCCGGAGATCCACGAGCTGGCGCGGCAGGCGGTCCTGATCGAGCGCCACTACGGCCGCCCCATGGACATCGAGTGGGCCAAGGACGGTGTCACCGGCGAGATCCGGATCCTCCAGGCGCGCCCCGAGACGGTGAAGTCACGAAGCTCGGGCGCGGTGCGGGAGCGGTACCACCTGGGGGCCCGAGGGCCGGTCCTGGCGGAAGGACGGGCCATCGGCCAGCGGATCGGCCAGGGGGTCGCCCGCGTCATCGCCTCACCCTCGGACATGGCGCGGGTCCAGCCCGGCGACGTGCTGGTCACCGACATGACCGATCCCGACTGGGAGCCCATCATGAAGCGGGCCTCCGCCATCGTCACGAACCGTGGAGGCCGGACCTGCCACGCGGCGATCATCGCGCGGGAGCTCGGGGTGCCGGCGGTCGTGGGCTGCGGGGATGCGACCCGATCGATTCCCGACGGTGAAGACGTGACCGTCTCCTGCGCGGAAGGTGACCGCGGAACGGTCTACGAGGGACTCCTCCCCTTCGAGCGCATCGAGACCGAGGTCGAGGAGCTTCCCGAGCTTCCCCTCAAGATCATGATGAACGTCGGGAACCCGGAGCAGGCCTTCGAGTTCGCGATGCTCCCCAACGCGGGCGTCGGCCTCGCACGCCTCGAGTTCCTGATCGAGCGGGAGATCGGCGTGCACCCGAAGGCCCTCCTCGAGTTCGACCAGCAGTCGCCCCTGGTCCAGAAGCAGATCCGCGACCGCATGGCCGGCTACGACGACCCGGTGGAGTTCTACGTCGAGCGGCTGAAGGAAGGGATCGCCACGCTTGCGGCAGCCTTCGCGCCCCACCCCGTGATCGTCCGTCTCTCGGACTTCAAGTCGAACGAGTACGCGAACCTCGTCGGCGGATCGCGATACGAGCCCACGGAGGAGAACCCGATGATCGGGTTCCGGGGTGCGAGCCGCTACGTCGATGCGAGCTTCCGCCCCTGTTTCGATCTGGAATGCCAGGCCGTGCGGCGGGTCCGCGAGGAAATGGGGCTCGAGAACGCGTGGGTCATGATCCCCTTCGTTCGGACGGTGGAAGAGGCCCGCCAGGTGGTGGAGATCCTCGCGCGGAACGGCCTTCGTCGGGGCGAGCACGGGCTTCGGCTGATCATGATGTGCGAGGTGCCGTCGAACGCGCTCCTCGCCGACCGCTTCCTGGAGCACTTCGACGGGTTCTCGATCGGGTCCAACGACCTGACCCAGCTGACGCTGGGGCTCGATCGCGACTCGGGGATCATCGCGCACCTCTTCGACGAACGGGATGCGGCGGTCAAGGCGCTCCTCTCGATGGCGATCCGGGCGTGCAAGGCCCGGGGGAAGTACATCGGCATCTGCGGGCAGGGACCGTCGGATCACCCCGACCTGGCGGAGTGGCTGATGGGCGAAGGGATCGGGTCACTCTCGCTCAACCCCGATACCGTCGTCGATACCTGGCTCAGGCTCGCGGGCCGGGACGTGGGTTCGCCCGGGTCCTGAGCGGAGGGAGAAGCTCGCCCCACGGCCTGGGCCCGGCGCGGCGCACCACCGTCCACCCGAGTGCCACGGCCGCTACGCCGACAAGGGCGTCGGTCATGTCGAAGAGTCGCCCGCCCACGAAGATCTGCCCGGCCTCGAGGAGGACAGCAGCGTAGATGCCGGCAAGTGGCCCCGCCATTGCACCTCGTTCCCTGACAGGCCACACGGCGAGCAGCGCGCCGATCGGTGCGAGGAGCGCGAACTGCCGTGCAATGTCGAGCGCGCTGAACAGGTCGAAGCGAACGGCGTGG
>JBJHBX010000034.1:0-14526 GCA_050485725.1 Gemmatimonadales bacterium
GTGCTGACCCGGGGCGCGGCCCTCTTCGGAAGCCAGTGCGTGGTCGCATCCATCGACGCGGCGCGGGTGGGCGGGGGCTGGTACCACCACACCCATGGCGGCCGGAAGCCGACGGAACTCGAGGCGGTGGCGTGGGCCAGGAGCTGCGCCGAGCGGGGGGCCGGAGAGCTCCTCCTCACCTCGATGGACCGGGACGGCGTCCGCACCGGGTACGACCTGGAGCTGACCCGGGCCGTGGCCGACGCGGTGCAGGTGCCGGTCATCGCGTCGGGCGGAGCCGGTGCGTCCTCGCACCTGCGCGACGGCTTCACCGAGGGGCACGCCGCTGCCGTTCTCGTGGCGGGAATCCTCCACGACGGCCTCACGACGGTGGCCGAGCTGAAGGCCGACCTCGCCGCCTGGGGGATCCCGGTACGCCCCGTCCCCTCGCCGGGGGCGGCGGCGGCGTGAGCGCGCCCGTCCCCCCCGCCGATCGTCGGCTCCGCACCGCTTCGGACCTGGATGTTCTCCGGTTCGACGCACGGGGCCTCGTGCCGGTGGTGGCACAGGAGGCCGGCACGGGGGCCGTCCTGATGGTGGCCTGGGCCAGCCGGGAGGCCCTCGAGGCGACGCTCTCCACCGGCGAGGTGCACTACTGGAGCCGGTCCCGCCAGGCGCTCTGGCGGAAGGGGGCCACCTCGGGAAACGTGCAGGCCCTCGTCTCCCTCCACGCCGACTGCGATGCCGACGTGGTCCTGGCCCGGGTGCGCTCCGCGGGCCCGGCCTGCCACACCGGCGAGGCCACCTGCTTCGGTGACATTGCCGGGGAGGGGGAACGTGGAGCCAATGCAGGGGTGGCGGGAGCCGGCCTCCTCGAGGAGCTCTGGGCGGTGCTCGAGGCCCGGGACCGGGACCGGCCGGAGGGGAGCTGGACCACGAAGCTCCTGGAAGACGAGAACCTGCGCCTGAAGAAGCTCGGCGAGGAGACGGTGGAGCTCGTGACCGCTCTCGTGCGTGGCGACGGCCGGGCCCCGGAGGAAGCCGCCGACCTCCTCTACCACCTCCTGGTGGCGCTCAAGGGCGCCGGGCACGACTGGAGCCAGGTCCTCGCGGCACTGTCCAGCCGTCGGCGCTGACGGGCTACCGCGCCTCGAGTTCCTGCACGGCGCTCCCGTTCACGAGGATGCGGAGGTTGTTGCTCCCCGCGTCGACGGGGGTCAGGAAGTAGAAGGGGGTGATCGGGGGATGGCGGATCGTCAGTCCCACGATTTCCTCGCCGTCGGCGAAGCGGGCGACCACGACCCGGGCGCCCCGGGCGCGGGCGTCTCCGGGCGCGAGCTCCCGGATCTCGTGGCGGTCCGGATCGCCGTCGAACGACTTCACGAAGAAGAGCGCCTTCAGGTCGGCCAGGTCCACCTGCTCCGGCGGACCCCCTCCTTCGGGTCGCAGGTGGAAGCGGGGTCGATTGGCGGCCACATCGTGGCTCGTTCCCTTGAGGAGCCGGCCGTCGAGGAAGCGGGCCACGAGCTTCTGTGACATGCGGTTGGTTACCGAACCGTGCCGTAGACGGGGAACCCTCCACGCAGGACCCAGCGAACCCGTTCCAGCGCCGACAGGTCCACCCGGGGATCCCCGTCCACCAGCACGAGATCGGCGATCATGCCGGGCTCGATCTCGCCCCGGTCGTCGTAGCCGAAGCGGGCGGCCGGCTCGGTGGTGAGTGCCGCCAGGATCGCTTCGAAGCCCAGCCCGGCGTCGTCCATCAGCTCCATCTCGACCAGGGGATCCAGGTTTGCCCCCCAGCCGAAGCCGCTCCCGAAGGCGACCCGCCCCCCCGCGCCGACGAATCCCCCCACGCGTCCCTGCGCCTCGGCGAGGCGGGCGAACCCGGCATCCAGCTCGGCGTCGGTGGCCTCGCCACCCGGCAGGATGAGCGCCAGCGCGGGAACGAGGGTCGCCTGCGCCGAAAGGAGCTCGGCCGCCACCCCCTCCCGCCAGGCCTCGGCGTCGCCTCCTCCGACCTGGAGCCCCTGGAGCCGGGCACCCCCGGTCGCGAGGATCGCCGGCGCCGGGATCCGCTCGGCGGCGATCCGGTCCAGGAGGGGCTGGATCTCCCCGATCGGCGAACCGCTATCGACGATCCCGGTGAAGCCGAGCCCGGTGAAGTTCTCGGCGAGCCAGCCTTCCAGCTCCTCTGCAGGGGTGCCGGGGTCAGCCGCCAGCTCGAGAAACCCGGGGTCCAGGCGTACATGGACGTCCCAGAAACCCGCGAGGAGCGAGGCTCCGGAGGCGCTGACCCGCCGCGCCGCCTGCGGCACGAAGACCTCGCCGCGCCCGCCCACCGCCTCGACCTGCCCGCCGGTGACGATGACGACGGCGTCGGGGATCGGCTCCGACCACGGAGAGGTGAAGACCGTGGCGCCCTCGATGGCGAGGATTCCCGTGCCGTCCCAGGGGGTGAGGCCGAGGGCGCGTCCCGCCCCCTCCGCTCCCTCGTCCCCACCTCCGCATCCCCCGAAAAGGAAAGGGGATGCGAAGGCGAGAAACGACAGGAGAACCCGCTTCACCCGCGGGCCCGGAGCAGGTCGCGGATCTCGGCCAGGAGCTTCTCCTCGGCCGTGGGCTCGGGGGGGGCCGGCGGGGCCTCCTCCTTCGTCTCCTCCGCCCGCTTCAGCCTGTTGAAGCTGCGGACGATCATGAAGACCGCAAAGGCGACGATCAGGAACGAGATGACGTTGTTGATGAAGAGCCCGATCCCGATCGTGACCGGCTCGCCCTCGGGACTCGTCCCCACCGCGATGGCGATCTCCGAGAAGTCGACACCGCCCAGCGCAAGCCCGATGGGGGGCATGATCACGTCGTTCACGAGCGACTGCACCACGGTGCCGAAGGCGGCACCGATGATGATGCCGACGGCCATGTCGAGCACGTTCCCCTTGACCGCGAACTCCTTGAACTCCTTGAGCATTCGAATCTCCTCTTCGGAAGGGAGGACGCCCGATCCTGGTCGGGAACCGGGAGGCGCAGGGCGCCGGAGCCGAATGTGGGGCCCGGCGCCCCGATTGGAAACCCGCACCCCGGAACCGGGGTCGGCCCCGGGGTAGGAGGCTCCCATGCAGACCGGAACCCCCGCGCTCCCCCACGAGGAGGAGGCCCTCGGCAAAGCCTACGATGCCCGCCTCATGCGGAGGATGCTCCGCTACCTCGGGCCCTACCGCTGGCAGGTCGCGGGCGCGGTCCTCCTCCTGGTGTCGGCCGCCGCCCTCCAGATCGTGGGTCCCTGGCTGATCCAGGTGGCGCTGGACGACGCGATCCCGGAGGGGAACGGCCGCCTCCTGGCGATCCTCGCCATCGCGTACATGGTGGCGACCCTCGCGAGCTTCGGTTTCGAGTACGCCCAATCCATCGTCACGACCTGGCTCGGGCAGAAGGTCATGTACGACCTGCGGGGCGAGATCTTCGACCACCTCCAGGAGCTGGAGCTCGGCTACTACGACCGGACCCCCGTCGGCCGGCTGATGACGCGGATCACCTCCGACGTCGAGACGCTGAACGAGCTCTTCAGCTCGGGGGTGGTGGCGATCTTCGGAGATCTCTTCACCCTGGTCTTCATCGTCTCGGCGATGCTCCTGATGGACTGGCAGCTCGCCCTCGTGACCTTCGCGGTGCTCCCCTTCGTGGCCTGGACCGCCTTCCTCTTCAGGGCGCGGATCCGACACGCCTACCGCGACATCCGCGTGCGGGTGGCCAGGATGAACGCGTACCTGCACGAACGCATCACCGGGGTCCGGGTGGTGCAGCTCTTCAATCGCGAGGAGGCCGACGCGCGGGAGCTGGACCGGATCAACCGGGCGTACCTCGAGGCGCACCTGCGGAGCATCACCTACTACGCGCTCTTCTTTCCGATCATCGAGCTCTTCACCGCCATCGCGCTGGCGCTGATCATCTGGTACGGGGGGTTCGCGATCCTGGCCGAGGCCACCACCGTGGGGGTGGTCACCGCCTTCCTCCTCTACGCTCGGCGCTTCTTCAGGCCGATCCAGGACCTCTCCGAGAAGTACAACCTGCTCCAGGGCGCGATGGCCTCGTCGGAGCGGATCTTCCGGCTCCTCGACCGGGAGCCGGCGGTGCGGGACCCGGTGGACCCGCTTCCCCTGCCCTCGCCACTCCGGGGCGAGATCGAGTTCCGCGATGTCTGGTTCGCCTACGGCACCGACGAGGCCGGAGACCCCGACTGGGTCCTGAGGGGGGTGTCGTTTCGCGCCGCGCCGGGGACGAAGCTCGCCGTGGTCGGGCACACCGGCGCCGGGAAGAGCACGCTGATCAACCTGCTGATGCGCTTCCATGACCCCCAGCGGGGCGAGATCCTCCTCGACGGCGTGCCGATCCGGCGCCTGCCGCAGAAGGCGCTTCGGCGACGGATCGGGCTCGTGCTCCAGGACGTCTTCCTCTTCTCGGACGACGTCCGCTACAACATTCGCCTGGGGGAGGAGGGGATCTCCGATGCGCGGGTGCGCGCCGCGGCCAGCGAGGTGGGCGCCGACACGCTGATCGGGCGGCTCGAGCGCGGGTACGACCAGCCGCTCGGGGAGCGGGGCGCATCGCTTTCGGTGGGGGAACGACAGCTCGTCTCCTTCGCCCGCGCGCTGGCCTTCGACCCCCGGGTCCTGGTCCTCGACGAGGCGACGAGCTCGGTGGACTCGGAGCTCGAGGCCCGGATCGAGGCGGCGACGGAACGGCTGCTCGCCGACAGGACCTCGATCATCATCGCCCACCGGCTCTCGACGGTGCAGGGCGCCGACCGGATCCTGGTCCTCCGCCGCGGTGAGCTCGTCGAGGAGGGAACCCACGAGGCGCTCCTCGCCCGCGACGGGCTCTACGCCCGGCTCCACGAGCTCCAGTTCGCGCCGGCCCGATGAAGGCGGCAGGGCTCGACCCCGAGGCCCTCGCCGAGCGGGTCTACGAGGCCGTGGTCGGGGAGGAGGACGAGCGCGCCTGCGACGCCCTGCCCGATGAGGCATGCCGGGAGCTACCGGGAAACTTCCTTCTGAACGCCCTGAACGGGGCGTCGACGAAGCTCGCGGAGCAGCTCGCCTCTCCCGGGCTCGTCCTTCCCTGGATGCTGGGGGCGGTGGGCGCGCCCTCGGCCCTCGTGGGGCTTCTCGTTCCGATGCGCCGGGCCGGGGCACTCCTCCCGCAGCTCGTGATCGCGGGGCGGATCCGGGCGCACGCGCGGCGCAAGGGCTTCTGGGTGGGCGCGGGTGTCGTCCAGGCGGCCGCACTCCTCTCGATGATCCCGGCGATCCTTCTCCTCTCCCCGCTGGGGGCCGGGATCGCCGTGGTGCTCCTGCTCGGGCTCTTCGCTGTCGCGAGCGGCGTGGGCTCGGTGGCCTTCAAGGACGTCATGGCGAAGACGGTGCCGAAGGGGCGGAGGGGGCGGCTCCTGGGGGTGCGGGCCACCGCCGGCGGGCTCCTCGCGCTCGCTGCCGCCGCATGGCTCAGGTCGGCGGTGGCCGAGGAGGATTCCCTCGCGCCCTACGTGGCGCTCCTCCTGGCGGCCGCCGGACTCTGGCTCCTGGGATCCGCCCTCTTCGCCGCGATCCGGGAACCATCAGGCGCCACGGAGGGCGGGCGAAGCGCAATCCGGGAGGCCCGGGCCGGCGCGCATCTCCTGCGCACCGAGCCGCACTTCCGCCGGTTCGTGCTCGCGCGCGCCTGCCTCCTTGCCGCGCAGCTCGCGACGCCCTTCTACGCGCTCCAGGCCCAGGCCACGGCGGGGGTCGGCACCGGGAACCTGGCGGTGCTCGTGGGGGCCTCGAGCCTCGCCGCGGTGCTCTCGTCGCCCTTCTGGGGGCGCTTCTCCGACGCCTCGTCGCGCCGGGTGATGATCGCGGGGGGGATCTGGACGGCGGTCACGCTGGCCCTGGCGCTCCTCGCCGGGGCGGTTTCCGGAGATGCCATGGAGGCCGACGCCGTCGCGGGACTGGGCTGGGGCGTCCTGGTCTTCGCCCTCGTCTTCTTCTCGTCGGGGTTCGCCGAAGCGGGGGTCCGCCTGGGGCGAAAGACCTACCTCGTGGACGGGGCCCCGGAACGGAGGCGTCCGCTGATGGTCGCGGTGGCGAACACCGCGGTGGGCGCCATGTACCTTCCCGCGGCGACCCTGGGGCTCCTTGGGGACCGGGCCGGGGTCCCGGTGGTCCTCGCGCTCCTGGGGGGCATGGTGCTCGCCGGAACCGTGCTGGCGTGGCGTCTTCCCGAGGCCGAGGCCATGGTCCGGTCGGACGAGCCCGGATCCGGGGACCCGGGCGGAAGCCCGGGGTGACGCCGGTGGGTCAGTACGCCTCGAGGGAGGGGTCCACCTCGTCGCGCCACCCGAGGATGCCGCCCTTCAGGTTGTAGACTTCGCCGAATCCGCGCTCCCGGAGCTGCCGGACCGCCCACGCGCTCCGTGCCCCCGAACGGCAATAGACCACGATGGCGTCGTCGGGGTCGAGCTCGTCGGCCCGCTCGAGGAAGTCCCCCACCGGAATCCGGTGCTGCCCCACCTCGGGGAGGTCGGCGATCTCCCGCTCGTGCGGCTCCCGGACGTCGACGAGGACCAGGGGATGTGACCGGTCGAGCCGATCCCGGAGCTCGGAGGGGGTGATCTCGGGAATGACGAGGGGGGAACGGTCGGATCGAGCGTCGGACACGGGGTGGATCTCCGGAGTGGAACGAAGGGAGCGGGGTGGGTGGACAGGAGGTCCGGGCGCAGCCACTCCGATGAAGTTCACCCGGGCGGGGGCCGGCGTCCACCTTCCGGAGCGGTGTCGGGCGTTGCGGCCCCGGCCTCGTCCTCGAGGAGGCGCTCGAGCGCCCGGCCGTACTCGGTCTGTCGAAGGGGCTCCGCGAGGCGGGCCAGCCGGGCGGCATCGATGTACCCCATCCGATAGGCGATCTCCTCCGGCGAGGCCACCTGGAGGCCCTGCCGTTCCTGGAGCACCTCGACGAACTGCGCGGCCTGCAGAAGGGCACGGGGGGTCCCCGTGTCGAGCCAGCCGACACCGCGCCCCAGGATCTCGGCCTCGAGGAGACCATCGTCCAGGTAGCTCGAGAGCAGGTCCACGATCTCGAGTTCGCCCCTCGCGGAGGGCCGCAGAAGGGCGGCCCGGTCCGGGGCCGAAGCGTCGAGCAGGTAGAGGCCCACCACGGCCCAGGGAGACGGCGAGGGACGCGGCTTCTCCTGTAGGCGCACCGGCGCTCCCCGGTCATCGAGGACCACCACGCCGAAGTCCTCGGGGTTCCGGACCCGGTGGGCGAAGATCGTCGCCCCCACGGTTCTCGCGGAAACCCCCCTCAGCTGCTCCGAGAGGTTCGCCCCGTAGAGCAGGTTGTCGCCGAGCACCATCATCGAGGGCGCGCCGTCGAGGAAGGACCGGGCGATCCGGTACGCCTGCGGGAGCCCCTCCGGTCGTGCCTGTTCGGCCCAGCGGAACGAGATACCCCACTGGCTCCCATCGCCCAGGAGCGCCTGGAATGCGGCCGTGTCCCGGGGCGTCGTGATCACGAGGATCTCCCGGACCCCGGCGAGCATCAGCACCGTCAGCGGATAGTAGACGAGCGGCTTGTCGTAGACCGGCAGGAGCTGCTTGCTCACGGGAATCGTCATCGGATGCAGCCGCCGGCCCGAACCTCCGGCCAGGAGGATCCCCTTCCGGAGGCCCACCGGGGGGGCGCCGGGTCCAGGCTGGAATCCGTGGGCCCGGCTCAAGCCCGCCGCCCCTCGTGCACGAGCGGCTCCAGCCGTACCAGCATACGGTCCACCACCCGGGGCCAGGTGAAGCGCTCGACGGCCCGAACCCGGCTCGCGGCGCCCATGCGACGCAGGGTCTCCGGCCGCGACAGCAGATCCACCAGCGCCCCGGCAAGCGCCGCCGGGTCGTCGGGGGGCACGAGCGCGCCGGTCTCGCCGTCCACGATGATCTCCGGCACCGCCCACTTCCGGGGACCCACGCAGGGAAGCCCGTAGAGCATGGCCTCGACGAACGAGGTGCCGAAGGGCTCGAAGCGGGTGGGCAGGCAGAAGAGGTCGGCCTCCCGGTAGGTCCGGTCCAGCTCGGCGGCCCCGTGTGCCGTGCCCCGGTCCAGGTAGCCGTGGAAGCGGACCCCCTCCGGAACCGGGGCCCGGTCGGCCGGGCGCCCTCCGACGACGCTGAGGCGCGCACCCGGGAGCCGCTCCCGGACCGCGCGGAAGGCCTCGAGCAGGAGGTCTCCCCCCTTCCGCCCGAAATCGCGACCGACGAAGAGGATCATCGGCTCGATCGCCCTGGACTCCGCGTGGGGCCCACCTGCGTGCGGCGGTGGCCCGCGCCCGTTTCCGCCGGGGTGGGCGGCGAGCTCCGGCACCTCGACGTTTGCGCCGCAGTGGATGGTGTGGAGCCGGTCAGGCGTGAGGCCGAAGTCCGCGATGAAGGATTCGCGGGCGCGGTGGCTCATCGTGAAGATCAGCGCCGCCTCCCCGTAGACCCGGGCCTCGCGAAGCTCCACCGCCCTCGCCTCCTCGGGGGTGAGGAAGGCGGCCTCCGATTGCCCGGTGTCCGCGCCCGAACGCGAAAGGGCGATGTTCGAGTCGCAGTACATGACCAGGGGGATTCCCTCCGGGACCCTCGCCCGGAAGGTGGCGCCGATCTGGAGCACCACGTCGAACCGGCCCTCGGCCCGACGGATGATCCGTTCCGCCGCCTCCGAGCGAAGCCTGAAGGGGAGCGCACCCAGCTGGTACCGGACCCACCAGCGACGACGCCGGGGCGCCCAGCTCCCCAGCGCGGCGGCGTAGCGGAGTGGACCGGCCAGCTCCACGTTTCCGGGGAGCACCTCGTGGCCGGCTTCCCTGAGCTGCCGGACCAGGTGGAAGGTCACCCCGGACCAGCTGTGAATGTCCTCGGGATCTCCCTGCCCCAGGAGAAGGATTCTCATGCAGGATCGAAGTGCATGAGTCGTGCCCGCAGGGCGCGCGTGGCTCCGCGGAGCGTGGGGACACGCCGGCTCGCGCGAACGAGGGCCCGGGCGAGCCCGAAGGGATCGGCGGGGCGCCAGCCGGCGAAGTCGGTCCGGTCGAGGTAGTGGAAGAACTTCTCCCGGAAGGGCCGGTCGTAGTCCACGTGCCAGGGCTTGGGTGCGTTCATGTAATGGATCACCGTCGGCGTTTCTGCATCGAGCCCCGGAAAGATCGCCCAGATGTTCCACCGCTGGTCGATCTCGAACCAGTCGCCGTCGAGGGCCATGTTCAGTGCGTCCTGGTCAAAGAGGATCAGGTTGGGTCCGATGCGCCGGGCGCCCTCCAGGGCACGCCTGCGCACTTCGAGCCGTCGCCACCGCTCCAGGTCGACGAGGAGCACGCCCGAGTTGAAGTACCGCGGCTCGCGGAGCCCCAGGCGCGCCTGGTGGCCCCGGGTCTCCTCGGCGGAACCGTTGTTGGCGGCCCCGACGGTGCACCCCTGGAGGTCGTGGTCCCAGAGCTCCACGGCGTTCCGCTCGAAGATGAGGTCGCAATCGATGGTGATGCAGCGGTGCACCTCGGCGGGAAGCTGCTCACCGATGTCCAGCAGGGCATAGGCCGTGTGCGTGACGGCCCTCGATCGGTGCAGCTTCGCGAAAGGCGCCGGGTCGAACTCGCTGAAGGTGAAGCGGGTGGGGTGAGGCGCCCCCTCCAGCGAGCGGACGAGTCGCTCGCGCGTTTCCCGGGGGATCCCGTTGCATGCCAGGTGGAAGTGGAAGTCGACGTCCCCGACGGCGTTCTCCACCATGGAGCGCATCGAGACGGCACAACCGAGAACGCAGTTCCGGTCGAGGGCGAGGGCCACGTGGAGGGTCTGCATGGCAGGTTTCGCGACGAGGGGAGACGGGACGTCGCACGCCGGTGGCGCTCGACGGGGGGGGACCGCGATGTTCGGGGGCAGGCGCCCGCGGGGACCGGGCACCGGACCTGGCCGGCGGGAGCCTCGCGTTCTGGCGCCGACCAGACGCTGACCCCTGCGGGTCGGGTCTGCATGCGCCGGAGACAGCATCGTCTCACGACGGCCGAATGGAGGACCTCCAGGTGAAATTCCGACTTACCGTGCGCTGGGGCAAGGAAAACGTTCGCTACCACGTGGCCGAGGTCGAGGGAGCGGGCCTCGTCGAGGCACTCCGGCGGGCCGCCGACGCCCTTCCCCCGGAGGTGGGCAGGACCGCGGACCTTGCCGAGCTCCGCCCGGCCGTCGACCCCGACACCCGGGAGTACCTGGCGTGACCCCTGGCACGGCCGAAGGGCGTTCCGGGGCGGGTCGAAGGGCGCCAGGGCCAATGCGGCTCCGCGCGCCTCGCTGGCGACCGGCGCTCATCCTCCTCCCCGTGTTCTGCACCGCCCTCGCGGCGTGCAACCCCCTGTACCTGGCCCGCGCCGGGGTCGCCCAGGCCCGGATCCTCGCATCGCGCGAGCCGCTCCACGAGGTGATCCGCGACCCGGCCACCGACCCCCGGACCGCCGGCAAGCTGACCCTCGTCCTGGAGGCGCGGACCTTCGCGATCTCGGAGCTGGGGTTCCAGAACGCCGGTGCATCGTACACCTCGCTCGCGCGACTCCCCTCCGACACCCTCGCCCTGGTGCTCTCGGCGGCCTACCGCGACCGGCTCGCCTTCCGGAGCTGGTGGTTCCCGATCACGGGCCGGGTTCCGTACCGGGCCTACTTCTCGGAAGGGGCCGCGATCCGCGCCCGCGACCGCATGGAAGCCCAGGGGTTCGACACCTGGCTCCGCCCGACGGCGGCCTTCTCGACCCTCGGGTGGTTCGCGGACCCCCTCTACTCCACCCTGCTCCGACTGGACGAGGTGGGTCTCGTCGAGACCGTCCTTCACGAGCTTGCCCACAACCACCTCTTCCTGCCGGGCCAGGGACGGTTCAACGAATCCTGGGCCACCTTCTCCGGACATGCCGGCGCCATCGCCTTCTTCTGCCGGCGACCTGGGGGCGGGGGGGACACGACCTGGTGCCTCAGGGCGCGGGACCGCTGGGACGATGCCCGGGTCCTGTCGGCATGGCTCGGCGGGGTGGAGAGCGAGATCCGCGAAGTCTACCGGCGCACCGACCTCGGGGTCGGCGAGGTCATCGCGCTCCGGGACTCGGTCTACGCCGCCGCGCACCGGGACTTCGTGGAGCGGATCCAGCCCTCGTTCCGGGCCTCGAGCCACGCATGGCTCGCCGCCGAGCCGATGAACAACGTGACGCTCCTGTCCCGGACCCTCTACTACCACCGGCTCGAGGACTTCCACGCGCTCTGGGTCCAGGCCGGCGCCGAGGCCGATCCGGTCCGGGGGTTGGCTGCGGTCATGTCGCGGGTGCGAAGCGAGGCGCCGCGGGCGGCAGACCCCTTCGAGCTCCTGCCCGGGAACCGGGCTCTCCCGGTTGACGGGGGCCGTCCATGACGCGGGCGGGAGTCGGAGGGGCGAGCGGGGGGCGCCGCACCGGGGTCGGGGTGGTCCTCGGGAGCGCGTTCGACGACGCGATTCCCCGCGCCCTGGAGATGCACCGGGAGACGGTAGCCACCCCCTTCGGCCCGCAGGAGCGCTACCTCGGCACGACGCGCCACGGGGCGCCCGCCGCGGTGATCTTCCGCCACGGATTTCCCCACGCCGCGCTCCCCCACGAGGTCAACTTCCGGGCCCAGGCCTGGGCGCTTGCTGACGCGGGGTGCGGCGCCGTGGTCCTGAACAGCTCCGTGGGGGTGCTGGATGCGGAGGTCCCGCTCGGGGTCCCTCTCCTGGCCACCGACCTCCTGATGCCCGGGAACCGGCTCCCCGACGGATCGCTCTGCACCCTCTTCCTTCCCGGGGCCGTGGCTTCGGATCCGGAGCTCGCCGGTCGCCGTGGGCATCTCGTGCTGTCGGAGGGGATCTTTTCGGAGGCGCTGGGAGCCCGGCTCGTGGAGCTCGACCACGACCTTCACGGCGGGAGCGCGACATTGGTCACGGGGCCCGACCCCCTTGTCTTCGTCTACGCCCCCGGCCCCAGGACGAAGACCCCTGCCGAGAACCGGTTCTGGGCCGCGCTCGGGGGGCAGGTGAACTCGATGTCGGTGGGTCCGGAGGCGGTTCTCCTGGGCGAGCTCGGGATTCCCTGCGCCGCGCTGGTGGTGGGGCACAAGCGCTCCGGTGGCGAAGGGCCCGCACCCGGGCGCGAGGCACTGTCGAGGTCGCTGGAGGATGCCCGTGTCGCCGCCGAGGCGCTGCTCAGGGCCTTTCTCGTCGAAGGTACGCCCGTGCCGAGCCGGAACCACGTCTTCGGGTTCGGCCCGCCGTCGGCGCCGGCAGCTCCGACCGCTCGCCCCGGCCCCGTGCCTCCCACCGGAGAGGAAGTCACCCTCCTCCTCGAGGCCCCTGGCCTGCGGGTCGAGCGGATCGTCTCGCGGGGGCACGTGACCCCGGAAGGACACTGGTACGACCAGCCCGAATGCGAGTGGGTGACCCTCCTGTCGGGACAGGCCCGCCTGAGGCTCCTGGACCCTGAGCAGACCGTCGCGCTGGCCCCCGGCACGACCCTCCGCATCGCCCCGCACCGACGCCACCGGGTCGAGTGGACCGACCCCGACGCGGAAACGGTCTGGATCGCGGTCTTCCACGATCCCGACCCCGCGAAATGACCGGGATCGAGGTCGCAGCCCGGACCCCCGGGGTCCTTTCCCGCGCACCGCCCTCGCCGCACATTGGTCCGTCCTGCCCACCTCCGGCCCCACTGCCCATGCACCGCACCCGAGCCCGCATCTCCTCCGCCGTCCCGCCACGGTTTCTGACGAGCCCCCACGGGGCCGCCATCCTCGTCGGCGCGCTGGCCCTCGGCGGGTGTGCGCCGTCCGAGTCCACCGGCGAGCCCGGTGGGCTGAACTACGCAGTCCCCCCGCAGCCGGAAATGGCGAGCGGGTTCGAGGAGAAGCCGGGCTGGGAGACCTCGGAGTTCGCCGTCGCTGCCGCGAACCCGCTGGCCACCGACGCGGGGTAC
Source organism: Gemmatimonadales bacterium (assembly GCA_050485725.1). GTDB lineage: Bacteria > Gemmatimonadota > Gemmatimonadetes > Longimicrobiales > Gaopeijiaceae > SKNW01. The sequence continues at coordinate 12,992 of JBJHBX010000034.1, forward strand.
CAGGTCCTCGTGGCCGGTGGCTCGGCGGTGGATGCCGCCGTGGCCGTGCAGCTCGTGCTTACGCTGGTGGAGCCCCAGTCCAGCGGAATCGGGGGCGGGGCCTTCCTCCTCCACTGGGACGGAACTCGCGTGGCCGCGTGGGACGGGCGCGAGCGGGCTCCGGCCGCCGCGAACGAGAACCATTTCCTGCGCCCCGACGGGACACCGCTCCCCTTCCAGGACGCGGTCCACAGCGGGCTTTCGGTGGGCGTCCCCGGCACCCTGGCCATGCTCGCGGTGGCGCACGCCGAGTACGGCCGCCTCCCGTGGGCCGATCTCTTCGGCCCGGCCATCACGCTGGCAGAGGAGGGGTTCGCCATCTCCCCCCGCCTGCACACCCTCCTGGCCGGCGATGCGAGGCTGCGCAACGACCCCATCGCCCGGGCGCTCTACTACGACGAGGCGGGCGAGGCCCTTCCGGTCGGTCACCGGCTCCGGAACCCGGCGCTGGCCGGCGTGCTTCGGCGGGTCGCCGGGGAGGGGATCGACGCGTTCTACCGGGGCGCGGTGGCGGAGGACATCGTCGCCCGGGTCACGGGCCATCCGGAGCGCCCCGGGAACATGACGGTGCAGGACCTGGCTGCCTACCCCGACCAGGACTTCTCCCGGGAATCCATCTGCACCCCGTGGCGCAGCTACCGGCTCTGCGGCTTCCCGCCCCCGTCGTCGGGTCACCTGGCGGTGCTCCAGATGCTCGGGATGCTCGAGTGGCTCGAGCGCTCGGAGGGGCCGGTCCCGGGGCTCGAGGAAGGGGTTCCCTCGGCAGCGTGGCTCCACCGGTACCTGGAGGTGGCGAAGCTGGCCTTCGCCGACCGGAACCTGTACGTGGCCGATCCACGCTTCGTGGACCCTCCGGCGGGCGACTGGGAGAGCCTGCTCGACCCCGATTACCTGCGGGCCCGGTCGGAGCTCGTGGGCGAGCGGAGCATGGGAACGGCGCAGGCGGGAGCCCCTGGCGGCGTGGCGGCGGTGGCCGGCATCCATCCCGGGCAACCGGATCGGGGCACCAGCCATGTCTCGATCGTGGACCGCGACGGGAACGCCGTCTCGATGACCACGACGATCGAGGCCGGATTCGGCAGCCGGATCATGTCGGACGGCGGAACGGGGCTCCCCGGCGGCTTCCACCTGAACAACGAGCTGACCGACTTCTCCCTCGTTCCCACCGACCCCGAGGGGCGCACCATCGCGAACCGGGTCGAGGCCGGGAAGCGTCCGCGGTCGAGCATGACCCCGACGCTGGTCTTCGACGCGGAGAGCGGGGCCTTCGTCGCGACGGTGGGTTCGCCGGGGGGGGCGGCGATCATCCACTACGTGGCCAAGGCCCTCGTCGGCATGCTCGACTGGGGGCTGAACGCCCAGCAGGCCATCGACCTTCCGAACTTCACGAATGCGAACGGGCCTTCGGTCCTCGAGTCCGGACGGTTCCCGGAACATGTCCTGGCCGAGCTGCGGTCACGGGGCCACGAACTCCGCGAGGGCGACCTCACGAGCGG